>PKXK01000116.1:100650-107512 GCA_003132325.1 Acidobacteriaceae bacterium | reverse complement strand
TCCCTCGACGTCGCCGTCAACACTTCCGATTCCGAAAGCTTGTCCAACGTCATTCTCGAAGCGATGGCTGCTGGATTGCCCGTCGTCGCCTACGAAGTCGGTGGCAACTCTGAACTGCTCAGCCCGCAGCGCGGAACCCTGATTCCCGCCGGCAACGAAGCCGCCTTTGCCGATGCCGTCCAGAAACTTCTGGCCGACTCCGCTCTGCGCCAGCAACTGGGCGGAAACGCCCGCCAGTTCGCCCAAGAGAACTTCAGCCTCGATCGCGTGCGCCAGCGTTACGCGGAACTCTATGCGACCCTTCTCGACAAGAAACGCCCAAGCCGGGTGCCCCATCCTTCCGCGTACTTTGCGGAAGGGTGGGAGCCCACGCCGAAAAGCCCGCCCAAGGGAAGCTCAGCGAAACGCCTGCGAGTCTCGATCGTCGCCCCCAGCCTGCGCTACGTAGGCGGACAATCCGCCCAGGCCGACTTGCTCCTGCGCCACTGGCAGAACGATCCCGATATCGACATCAGCTTCTTAGCCGTCGATCCGCCGCTGCCCCGCGTCCTCGCCTGGGCCGAACGCATTCCCGGCCTGCGCACGATTCTGCGCGAGCCCATCTACCTCGCGCGCCTCCGCCAAGGCCTCAAAGATGTCGACGTAGCTCACATCTTCTCCGCCGCATACTGGTCGTTCCTGCTCGCTCCCGCGCCCGCGTCGTACTTCGCCAGAATGAAGCCGCGCTCCGCCAAGACTCTGATCAACTACCACAGCGGAGAAGCCCGCGACCACCTGCAACGTTTCCGCTCGGCCAAGTTCGTTCTCTCTCGCGTCGATAAGATTGTCGTTCCCTCCGGCTACCTGGTCGACGTCTTCCGCGAATTCGGATTGCCCGCCTTCGCGGTGCCGAACATCGTCGATCTCTCGCAGTTCCGCTATCGCGAGCGCGCCCCGCTGCGCCCGCATCTGGTCTGCACCCGAGGCTTCTCCAGGTACTACAGCGTGGATCTCGTAGTCCGGGCATTCGCCGAGATAAGAAAAGAATATCCGGAAGCGAAGCTCGATCTGGTAGGCAACGGCCCGCTCGAACGCGATATCCGCAAACTGGTTGCGGATTTGAATCTAACCGGCGTCAACTTCACCGGCGTAGCGTCGCGCCAGGAAATCGGCAAGTATTACGACCAAGCCGACATCTTCATCAACGCCTCGTGGCTCGACAACATGCCGCTCTCGGTCATCGAAGCCTTCGCGTCGGGCACTCCCGTTGTCACCACTTCGCCAGAGTGCATGCCCTATCTGGTCGAGCACGAGCGCACCGGATTGCTGTCACCCGTAGGCGATGAAAAAGCCCTAGCCGCAAACGTCGTCCGTTTGTTGCGCGACCCCCCGCTAGCCGCAAGCCTCGCGCAAAACGCCCACCACGAATCGCAGAAGTACACCTGGGAAGCCGTCCGCGAACAATGGCTGAACACCTATCGCGGACTAATGTGATGGGGCAACTCTTTTCTTCGTATATCGGCAACTGACCCCTTGTCACGGCGGCTGAGGATCGTGTTATTATTTCCGCCGTACCTCGCGGGACCCGCGCGCCGATCTCGACCGCCTGAGACGGCGCCACCGACAATGAGGGTTCCTACCTACGTCCTTCCTCGCAAGGGTCGTGGATGGAGGAGATGCGAGCACACCGGAAGTGTGCGCCATCGTCCTTCACGACGCACACCGTCCGGAACTAATTCACGACCCAATTTACGAAAAAAGAGGAGAAGCCCATGCAGATCAAGAAACTCACGCCCAATCTAGTAGTCCGCAACGTCGAAGCCAGCCTGAAGTTCTATCGCGAGGTCCTCGGCCTCGAACCCGCCATCACCGTCCCCGAGCAGTCGCCTTACGTGTTTGCGTCAGTATCGAACGGATCGGTCGAAATCTTTTTCAACGACCGGAAGACTGTTGCCGCCGAATATCCCAAGCTCGCTGAGACCATCGGCGCAAGCCTGACTCTCTACATGGAAGTGGACAGCTTGCAGACCGTCCTCGATCGCGTTCAGAAAGCCGGAGCGAAAATCTCCATGCCTGTTACCGACCAGTTCTATGGCATGAAGGAATTCGCGTTTGAAGACGGAGATGGTTACACGATTACCATTGCTCAAAAGCTGGGATGAGCATTGGCTGCGACTCCAGCGTTGGGCTGGTGCACGAACCCACACATTCGCAAAAGACGCGAATGTGTGGGGCCACTCGCCCCCAAACACATGTCCTCCTAACTCTCACATTCTTAAATACTTTACCTCTAACTCTAATCCCCTCAAAGACTTAGCTGGCGCAATCCCTAAGTCCTTGACTCTAAAAGACCGCGGCCAAGGGGGTCTTCAACCTGTCTCCCAACACCAGAAAATCTTGTCAAGAGGCCTAAATCGCCATTTTCGCCCTAACTTACTCAATCTGCCCGAGATATATTTCTCGAGAACGTGTCCGTTTACCTATCTGGATTTGAGATAATAGATACATAGACAGAAAAAACCACGCGGCCTCCGGGCCGCGTTTTTTATTGGCTTCGGCCCAGGGGGGAACCAATGGCAAGTTATCCGGTTGAAATTCGGCGGTGCCAGCATATCAAGACCAGCGGAGCGCAGTGCGGATCGCCTGCCCTGCGTAACGAGAAACTCTGTTACTACCATAAGCACAACCGTCTCGCGCCCGCCGAACTATACCTCGACGGCGACCGTTACTGCGACAGCCAGATCATGATCCCGCCCTTCGAAGACGCGCACTCCATTCAGATGGTGTTGCGGCACGTCGTGCAGCTCATGCTGCAAAAGCGAATCGACCGCAAAGACGCCGGCCTCATGCTCTATGCCTTGCAGATTGCCTCCGGAAACCTGAAGCAGTTGCAGGCCGAGAAGCCGCGCCCCACGCAGGTTGTGATGGATCCGGAGAAGGTCGAAGAGACGCCCATCGGGATGACTCCATGGTCAGCCACCGGCGAGGGTCACGATCCCGACGAAGAGGAGGAAGAGGAAGCGGAGGGAGAGGAAGCGGAAGCGGAACCAGAAGCGGAACCAGAAGCAGACCAAGCGGGGCCGAAGAAATTCAAAGCGCAGGACCCACCTCTCCCTCCCCCATCGGCCGAGGAGCTGTATGACGCCATGACCTTGGTGGAAAGAATGGCGACCAGAAAGAAATACGACGAGGACGGCCTGATTGATCCCGTCGAATTAAAGGGCTACCTCTGCTCCGGCGGCCGGGATCCGTTACTGCTTACGATTCGACGGCTGTGCGCGGAGCGCGACCGCAAGCAACAGTCCGAATCCCCGATTTCGCAAACTCCAGGGGCTTAGGCGACTAGGACTGGTTTCATAAATGGTTTTTGGGAAGGGCACGGCTTCAGCCGTGCCGCCCAGAGCCAATAAACACGCGGGCTTTAGCCCCTGAGGGCCGGGCCCCCTGCTCGCAAGGAGACATTTATGAAACCAGTTCTAGGACAATGAAATGATCCGATACAATCGGCAGCATGGCGGAATCTTTTAGCGCGAAGCTGGCGAATGTTGTGTTGCCTGAAGCTGGCGGCGGTGCTGTCCGGCTTGGTTCACTGTGGGAAAGGGATACCGCCGTAATTGTCTTCCTGCGGCACTACGGCTGAATCTTCTGCCGCGAGCATGTCGCGCAGTTGCGCGAACACGAACATGAGTTTCAGCGAGCCGGAGCCAGGCTGGCGGCGATTGGATTGGGCGACCTGAATTATGCCCGTCTGTTTCGCGAGGAAAGCGGTATCACGTTCCCGTTGCTGGTCGATGCCGAGCGGACCGCCTACCAAGTTGCGGAATTAAAATCGGGGAACCTGCTTCATCTGGTCCGCCGCGACAATGCTAAAGCAAGAACACGTGCCAGGTCGGCGGGTCACCGCCAGCACCGCCTCGGGAAAAATCCCTTCCAACTCGGGGCCAGCTTCATCTTCGCTCCCGGCAATCGCGATCTGTTCGTCCACCAGAGCCAAACCTTCGGCGACAACGCTGATCCCAGGACGCTGCTAGCGGTCGTGGCAAGATGAGTGGAATTCCACGCCCGATTTGCTGCGGGAATAAAAGAGTCGCGCGTTTCGAGAACCACGAGACGTGGCCACCCGTCCGACAGGTGCCGAAAATCTCATGCGGTTGAGGGCGCTCAAATCCCATCCTAACGTCGCAAAAAACGCGACGTTAGGATGGGGCACCCGGCTGCCCACAGGGCGATTGTGATGAAAAGAGTCAAAGGCCCCGCCCTTCGCTTCGCGATAGGACGGGCCACCCGCCCACGGCCGGAATCTTCGCCTTCAGCGCCGGCGTCGACTCGATCATCGTGGCAATGCGCTTTTTCCAGTTGTAGAAGTCGGGGGGCATGATTCCAGTTCAGGATGGGTTGTTTGGAGAAAAGAATCTGTTCAGTTTTGCTCACTCGGCTCGGGGAACCCCGGCTTATACTCCATACCAGGTGAAAAGCAATGGATGAGCGCGACCAAAAGCTCCTAGAGGCTTTGCTTGAAATTGCCACTGAGATCCGTGCCCTGCGAGTCATGCTGGTCAGCGCCATAGCCCCAGCGCTTCGCGACGAGGAGGGAAAGAAAACCCGCGAAGGCTTTCTGCGCACCGAGGAGATGGTCGAGCCGGAAAACACGTAAATCGAGTCAGCCCTTCTTTTTCCCGGTGAGTTGCCAGCTATATTATTGCCCTCATTTGGGGCACACGCAGCGTGAAAGGCAAAGCCCATTGTGCGATCGGTCTGGCCTTCCCGCTATACTTGCTCTTTGCCGAGCGACCGCTCGCTGGAGAAGGAGCGTGTATGAAAACGAACAAGATGATGAGAGACCTTGTCCTCGAGGTCGTCGATAATCAGCTCAACAGCGGAGACCCGCCGGAGACCGGCGCAACTTACAAACGTTTGCTAAACGCTGGAATACAGGAACAGGAAGTAAAACGGCTGATTGCGTGTGTGGTGGCCAGCGAACTGTTTGCCATTCAGAAATCGCAGCAGCCGTTCGATCATGATCGATATGTAAAAGCGCTCAACCGCCTTCCGGAATTGCCGTGGGATTAGAGTTGCGGGGGTGGCCCGTCCTATCGCGAAGCAAAGGGCGGGGCCTTTGACGGTACGTTCCCCGATTGTTCTTCAAATTCTCTACGGCAGCCTGGCGTGAATGCCAAGATCCTCGGCGGCCTTGCGAAGTCGCTTGTCTCTTGTCCACAGAAGTGTGGAGGAATTGATAAAGACTGAGGCTATCAGGTGTGCGTCGGTCAGGCCGATGCCGAGGCTGTACAAACGACGAGCCTCAATCATTCGCCGCACTTCGCTCAGTTGCGCCGCTCGCACCTGGGGCAGGAGGTCCAGCAGTGCCAGCGTTTTGGAGCGCCCCCGCAACGAGCCCAGCGCAAGCTCCGCAACGATGGACGGGTGGATCACAATCTTCCCTTCGTTCAGATGCTTCCGCATTTCTTTGTTTCCCGAACGGAAGTGCTCAATCCAAATCGACGTGTCCGCGAGAATCAAAACGGCCTCAGCCTGCGGCGGGGAATATTCTTCAATTTCGGCATGGTGCCCTCCAGGGATGCTAATCGCCGCGCGCTCTCCCGCTCGATCAGGGCTTTGAGCGCCTCACGAATCAGTGCCGTTTTCTCCGCCACCCCCGTGAACTCCTGGGCGATGCGTACCAAATCGTCATCCAGCGCAACGGTTGTCCTCATAGCACCAATTATAGCATCAAATGATGTCATAGTACGTGCCTATCCGGTAGCGTTCTGATTTGGTGGTTCACCACAGAGGCGGTTTTTCTTTCGCTCCTTCGGAGCTTGACACTTCATTGCTAATCTACCCACGGCTTGCGCCGTGGGCTGCATTCTTGCGCCGCTTCGCGGCTACCAGCCTGTGGTGAAACTCCAGCGCCCAAGACAGCGCCTATAGGCGCATTCATAAAACGGCACTTACGGTATGCCTGAAGGAAGGCATACCCTGATACGAATCTTACTTGCACCACAGGCGGCTGCACCTTCAGGGTTTCGATAGAAATTAATCCGTCTGAGGCAATGCAGCAAAAAGCCCCGCTCTCGCGAGCAGGGCTTTTGATTTGCTATCGGCGTTTCGCGGGCGAGGGCGCCCGCGCTACACGTTCTTAGTACATTCCGTCCATGCCGCCGCCGCCGTGACCGCCGCCCATCGGAGCGCCCTTTTTCTCTTCCGGGATCTCCGCTACCAGCGCTTCGGTGGTCAGCATCAGCGCCGCGATCGAGCCTGCGTTGGTCAGTGCCGTGCGCACCACCTTCGTCGGATCGAGCACGCCCGCCTTTACCAGGTCTTCGTACTCGCTGGTCAGGGCGTTGAAGCCGAAGTTGTTGTCCTTCGAGTCCTGGATCCTGCCGATCACGATTGCGCCTTCTTCGCCGGCGTTCACAGCGATCTGCCGCAACGGCTCGGTGATGGCGCGCTTCACGATGTTTACACCGATCTGCTCGTCACCTTCCAGCTTCAGCTTATCGAGAGCTGCCACACAACGCGCCAGAGCCACGCCGCCGCCGGGGACAATGCCTTCCTCGACCGCTGCACGGGTTGCGTGCATCGCGTCTTCCACTCGCGCCTTCTTCTCTTTCATTTCGGTTTCGGTCGCGGCTCCGACTTTGATTACCGCGACGCCACCGACCAGCTTCGCCAACCGCTCCTGCAATTTCTCGCGGTCGTAGTCGCTGGTGGTCTTGTCGATCTGGCTGCGAATTTCTTTCACGCGGCCTTGCACGTCACCCGGCTTGCCCTTGCCTTCGACAATGGTCGTGTTGTCTTTGTCGATGGTGATTTTCTTGGCCTGTCCGAGGTCGGCAAGCTGCACGTTCTCCAGCTTGATCCCCAGATCTTCGGTGATGGC
>PKXK01000116.1:78379-100639 GCA_003132325.1 Acidobacteriaceae bacterium | reverse complement strand
AGTTTGTTGACGACCAGAGTCGCCAGCGCTTCGCCTTCCACGTCTTCTGCGATGATCAACAGCGGCTTGCCGCCCTTGGCGATCTGCTCCAGCAACGGCAGCAGGTCTTTCATCGAGCTGATTTTCTTTTCGTGGATCAGGATGTACGCGTTCTCCTGCACCGACTCCATCCGCTCGGGATCGGTGACNNAGATAGCCGCGATCGAACTGCATGCCTTCGACCACGTCGAGCTGCGTTTCGAGCGTCTTCGACTCTTCGACGGTGATGACGCCATCCTTGCCGACTTTCTTCATGGCTTCGGCAATGATCTTGCCAATGGTCTCGTCGTTGTTGGCCGAGATCGTGCCCACTTGCGCAATCATCTCGCCGGTGACGGGCTTGGAGAACTTGTCCAGTTCACCCTTGATGCGGTTGCCTTCCTTGTCGAGGCTGCCGGTGATGAGAGCGACGGCCTTCTCAATGCCGCGCTTCATCGCCATCGGATTGGCGCCAGCAGCAACCGTCTTCACGCCTTCGCGATAAATTGACTGGGCAAGAACGGTAGCGGTGGTGGTGCCATCGCCGGCGACGTCGCTGGTTTTGCTGGCGACTTCGCGGACCATCTGCGCGCCCATGTTCTCGAGCACGTCTTGCAATTCAATTTCCTTGGCAACGGTTACGCCGTCCTTAGTGATGGTCGGCGCACCGAATTTCTTTTCAATAACCACGTTGCGGCCCTTGGGGCCAAGAGTAACCTTCACAGCGTCAGCCAGTATGTTGACGCCGCGGAGAATGGCCTGGCGGGACTCTTCTCCGTGAACAATTTGCTTTGCCATAATTTGTTTGCTCCTTAAGATGTGTGCAGGCTGAGCCTGCGGAATTTGAAGAATTAGGTCTCAGGTGTCAGGTCTCAGGTTTAACTGATGACTGACAACTGATAACTACTTGCGGGCTCCGGCGATTTCCTTCTTGGCTGCGCCCGAGGTCGCGCCGGTGAGAACGCCGAGTACTTCCTCTTCGCGCATGATGGTGAAATCCTCACCATCGATCTTGATCTCGGTGCCGGAATACTTGCCGAACAGAATGCGGTCGCCGGCCTTCACATCGAGCGGACGAACCTTGCCTTCTTCGCTGATCTTGCCTTTGCCGGCGGAGATGACTTCTCCCTCTTGCGGCTTGTCTTTGGCGGAGTCGGGAATAATGATCCCGCCGCGGGTGGTATCGGCTTCTTCTACCCGACGGACCAGGATGCGGTCGTGCAGCGGGGTAAATTTAGTTGACATAGTTGCGTACTCCTTTCGAGAGTGGTTAAGTAGGTTGAATCGGACCCAGAATGCCCCGTGGTCGGGGACTGTTAGCACTCTAACAGCATGAGTGCTAATTATAGGAATGGGAGTTGGTGGTTGTCAAGCGGAGCACTCTGATTGTAAGCAAGTCGTCTGGAATCAATATGGTAGCCAAGCTCGGCGAGCGGGGTTACGACAACCACTTTGGAAGCCGATTCCGCTTGGATCGCTCACATCAAGCCCATTAGAGACGGCGTTCCCAATACTGCGGTCGCCTGCTACCGTGGGCGACGGCCCAGATTGTGACCACGGATTCCTGTTCGGAATAGAGGATGGCAAACGGGAATCGCCAAAGCAGGAACCATCTTGTGTTGTTCTTTCCGATCGGCCAGCGTTCCGGGCGCTGAGAATTGACAACTGAAAGCTGCCAGTGCCGCCCAACCGTCGGCAGCGTTGCCAGCCCCGCGGCGAGTCTTGGCAGCCGGGAACGGAATGAAATGCTGCGAGCAGCGAGTTTCAGGCCCAAAATGAAACGGGCCAACATGGCTGTCGGCGTGCAAGCACTCACTCCGTCATCACCTTCCGCAAAGGGGCGGTCTGGCCAGCCACGAGACTTAAATATTTACAGCTTTCCATCGTGGCTCGCCGCCCGTCGCGGGGCTTGTTTACTGCCGGGAGATGGAGGAGCACCCTTGATGTCCGGCTTGCGCTGCGTCGAGAGCTGTCTTGATTGCCATCTCCGTTCCCGCCATTTTTTCTGCGACCTCCCCGAGGAGTCGATTGCGGCTTTCGACAAAATAGAGCATGCCGCGGTTTTTCCCGAACACGCCGTGGTTCTGGTGGAGGGACAGAGTCCGTGCGGAATCTTCATACTGTGCCAGGGACGCGCCAAACTCTCTACCACCTCGCGCGAAGGCAAAACACTCATTGTGCGAATCGCGGAACCGGGTGAAATTCTGGGACTGCACGCGGTGGTTACGGGCACGCCTTACGAGTTGACGGTCGAAACCATGCAGCCCTGCCAACTGAACTTCGTGGGGCGCGAAGACATGTTGTGCTTCCTCAAAGAGCACGCTGACGCCTGTTTCCATGCCACCCAGCATCTTGCCCGCGACTGTTCCGATGCCTATGGCGTGGTGCGCACGATCGGATTGTCACACTCGGTTTCCGAGAGGTTTGCAAGATTCTTGCTGGAAACAGCCGCCGATGGCAAGGTCAGCCACGGAAGCGTGCGGGTGCGGCTGGCCATGACCCATGAGGAAATTTCGCAACTGGTCGGCACCAGCCGCGAAACCATCACCCGCCTGCTGTCCGAGTTCCGCCGCAACGATATGGCGGAACTGAAGGGGTCGATGTTGATTATCCGCAACCACCCGGCATTGAAGAACATGGTCCGGGCGTAGGACCAGGCTATTCATTCGGCGAGAGAATCGGAAGGGCACGGCTTTCAGGTGTGCCACCCAGAGCCAATGAAGACGAGGGCCTTAGAGCCTGTGTCGTAGCTTCTCTTTCGCCCCTTCGGGGCTTGCTCAATTCCCCCCGGCCGCCCACGGCTTGCGCCGTGGGCTGCATTCTTACGCCGCTTCGCGGCTGGGGAACAGGCTTTTTCCGCAGGCTGTGAAAGCCGTGCCCTTCCCGATTCTCCTTCTGGCGCGGCGGCGCCGTGCTCAGTAGCTTGTTTGGGAGATGAGTTCTAAAATGAACGGCTATGGGGAAGCGCGTTTTGATCGGGATTGCGGTGGTGATTGTGCTTGGGGTGGGCATGATTGGGTTGGCGCGGGCTCAGAATGATGAAGGGCCGATGTCCGATTTGCGGTTTGTGGTGGTGCGCGATTACAACGGCAAGCCGGTGAGGAATGCGGCGGTGGTTTTGCATCCAGTGAATAAGAAGGGGAAGCAGTCGCGCGGCGGGTTGGAGTTGAAGACGGANNCAGGTGCTGGCGCCGGGTTTCCAGACGTTCGGGGAAGACTACCAGATCGACAAGGCGGAGATGGTGATTACGGTGAAGTTGAAGCGACCGGGGGGGCAGTACTCGGTGTATGAGAAACACGGGGAGGCGAAGAAGGCGGACGACAAGAAACCGGCGGAGCCGAAACCCCAGTGATGAATGGTCAGGGTGGTGGCGGGGCTTCGCACCGCCGGTTAGATTGAGATGCATATGAGAAGAAATCTTTTTTTGGTGATGGTGACTGCGATCGTGCTTGGATCCGGCATGGTTGCCTTAGCCGCGGCTCAGGACGATGAGGGGCCGACGTCGGCTTTGCGGTTTGTGGTGGTGCGCGACTCCGACGGGAAGCCGGTGAGAAATGCGGAGGTGGTACTGCATCCCGTGAAACGCAAGGGGAAGCAGGCCAAGGGAGAGATGGAACTGAAGACGGACGCGGAGGGTCGGACCAATGTTGATGGGATTCCGTATGGTTCGCTGCGAGTGCAGGTGCTGGCGCCGCATTTCCAAACGTTTGGGGAAGACTACGAGATCAACAAAGCGGAGATGGAGATTACGGTAAAGCTGAAGCGTCCGGGCGGGCAGTACTCGGTGTATGAGAATCACGGGGACGAGAAGAAGCCGCAGTGAGGCGCCGGTCTCTGGGAAGCGGAAAGAGCGGCCGGAGAAAGCGAATACAAAAAGTTACATTTGCGGCAGTGACAGGGAGAGGGTTGTGGCCTACAATCCCCTGCCATGGGATTGCAGGAACTCATCGTCGAGCGCTATGAAGGGGTGGCGGAAGATCAGCGGATTCTGCTGCTGAGCGGGCCGATCACGATAGAAACCGCGCCGCACTTCGAGCGGGCGGTGGGCCACGAGAGCGCGGAGACGATGATCCTGGACTTGTCGGATGTCCCTTTCATCGATTCGGTGGGCTTGGGGTCGCTGGTGAAGGCGCACGTATCGCATCAGAAGATGGGACGATACCTGGTGCTGACGGGATTGAAACCGCGAGTGCGCAAGATCATGGAAATCACCAAATTGAAAGATGTCTTCGTGATGTTTGGCACGACATGGGAAGCGGTGGAAGCGCTGGCGAACACGGGGACGGCGTAAGTGTGATAGCCAAGACTTGACCTCGCACGCAGTGCTGTCGGATGGGGTCGCTAACTGTCAGCCAGACCTCCGCGGTGAGAGATTTTGAGTGTAATCGCCTGGTTGCGCCAGTTATCGTGCTCCCACCTTCCGCGTGATGCAAAAGAAAAGCCGCCCAAACATCGGGCGGCGGTCGCTAGTGACCCAATGGCCTGTTGTGTACCCTACATTTTGACCGTAGAGCCGTGGCTGGCGACGCATTGCCATTTTCCACCGGACATCTCTACCCAAGTATCAGTCCAGCGCTCGTGGGTATCGACTGGCTTCCCATCCGCGTCGGTCCCTTTGCCGACCCAGTCTCCGGTTGCGATGGCCGTTTTCCCGAATACGGTTACCTTCACATTGCCGATCTCATTTTTCTCCCACTTTGACGCCTTAGTACTCGCGAGCGTCTCGGCTTTGCCAGTCACCTTTCCGCTGCTGTCGGTGTTGACGAACTTGTCCGCTAGAAGCGGAGCGATCACATCCGGATTGCTCGCCTTTCCTGCGTCTGCCCACTTTTGCTCAAGTGCGGCAATCGCCTGCTCGGTTCCGCCGCCCATCTTCTTGTCTTGTGCTTGTGCCGCGACCATCAGCGACAGCAATGCCACGACACACCACACTAGTGTTCTCTTCATTGATTGTGTGCTCCATTCTGTGTTTCGGACTTGTGTTACCAGATTTGTCGAGGTTGCCCTAGAGCGATTGATCATAGCACGTGGCTAGTAGGGCCGCCTCGATGGATTTCCCCGCTCGTTTGAGTCAGATGAGTGACGGCTTCCGCAAAGCATTGTTGCCTCAGGCGTTGTTGGCTTCGCATTCCCAGCGCATGTACTGCTGATTCAGGACGATGTCCTTGCGGGCGATCCTCAGCACTCTCGCCGTTGGCGGGTGTCGTAACGGAAAAAGCTGCAAGGAGATCAGTCCTATTCCCGAATTGGAATGGCTACGACTCGTTGACCGTTATGGGGAGCGTCCTAACCGCAAGAACCTCCGCCCAAGGGATCGTTGACGTAATATCCCGATTACACAAGCGATCAGGTCAGTGGGTAATGGCGTCGGCATCGATGAATGCTGTCTAATGTCGTATGGCTTACACCTGGTTCATACTCCTTCTCGTGATCACGGGGACCGCTCTCATGTTATTGCTGCTCCATGGAACGTCCCTGGGCGACGCTCTCCACGAGCGCATTCCCGACCGACCTCGACGACGGCTCTTTGTGGCTTCAGGGAGTTTCTTTCTCACGTTCGCCGGAGTCCGAGGGGTGGTGTATGCCATCCAGCACCAAATTCCGCCGTTTCATTTTATCGAAATCGGTGGCCGGCACATTCACCACCTAGTCTTTGGGATCATTATTCTGCTTCTGGTGGGATACGGGTGGCTCTCGGAGATCGGGACGGGCGCTGACGACTCGTCGATTCTTCTCAGCCGGCTCATGTCGATCCTTTACGGCGTGGGCGCGGCCCTTACCCTTGACGAATTTGCTCTCTGGCTGAACCTGAGGGACGTCTACTGGTCCCGCGAGGGTCGGGCGAGTATCGACGCCATTATTCTTTTCGGGGCTCTGCTAGCAGCGGGCAGTTGGGGCGCTCCATTGTTCAAACGAGTCACGAAGCAACGGAAGCTCGTGCGCCGAAATTAGGCTAGAACGTTCCCGGGCCTAGGCCGTTCCCTCACACTTTGGACACGGAACCACATTCACGAGCTTACAGCCAGTGTCTCGCCAAATGCCAGCAAGGAATCCAATGACTTTGGAACCCTAGCAGGTCAACTGGCGAAAAATCCCGATTACACTCAAAATCCCCACTCGGATACCAGTCCGTGTCCGATACGCGGAGCCTTGCCAAGGTTGTCCGCAAAGTTCAAGCTACTACAGCTTAAGGGAATAACCATTCTAAGCATTGCCGCCACCAGCCGTTCGGGCTCGGCGGTTTCCTGAATCGAAAACGTCGGCGTGCCATCTAAACGGCATTGCTCGCGCCTGTACTTTTGGCTTTGTGGGCCGACGCCTATGAATCTCCTCTACCAATATTCCAAACAGTACTGGAAGCTGTTTGTGGCCGCGCTGCTGCTGGCCACGACCAATCAAATCTTTTCGCTACTCGATCCGCTGATTTTCCGGCATGTGATCGACAGCTACGCCACCAAGTATCACCAGTACACGCAGGGGCAGTTCATCCGCGGGGCGGGGCTGTTGCTGCTGGCGGCGGTGGGAGTGGCGTTTGTGTCGCGCGTGGCTAAGAGTTTCCAAGACTATTTCGTGAACGTGATTGTGCAGCGGCTGGGCGCGCGCATGTACTCGGATGGGATCCGGCATTCGCTCGATTTGCCGTACCAGGTGTTCGAAGACCAGCGCAGCGGCGAAACTCTGGGCAAATTGCAAAAGGTTCGCAGCGACGTGGAGCGATTTATTACCGCTGCGATCAATGTGCTGTTCGTTTCGCTGATTGGTATCGTCTTCGTGATGATCTACGCCTTCCGGGTGCACTGGAGCATCGCTCCGGCGTTTCTGATTACGGTTCCCCTGCTCGGGATTATCAGTTCGGTGCTGAGCAAGCGGATCAAGAAGATGCAAAAGACCATTGTTGCGGAAACCATCGCGCTGGCGGGTTCCACAACCGAGTCGCTGCGCAATATTGAATTGGTGAAGAGCCTCGGGCTGGCGCATCAGGAAGTGGGGAGGCTGAACGGGATCACGGGAAAGATTCTGAAGCTCGAGCTTAAGAAAGTGAAATACCTGCGCAGCTTGAGTTTCATCCAGGGAACGGCCGTCAACGCGTTGCGCATGGGCATTTTGTTCTTGATGCTCTATTTGATTTTTCGCCAGCAGATCACCGTCGGACAATTTTTTGCCCTGATGATTTATTCGTTTTTCATTTTTACACCGTTGCAGGAGTTGGGGAACGTCATCAATATCTATCGCGAAACCGAAGTCTCGCTGCAGAACTTTCAGCAGATTCTCGACACGCCTCGGGATCCGAAGCCGGCCAATCCGGAGCCAGTTGAGGAACTTATGACGCTGCAGTTTGAAGAGGTTAGTTTTCAGCATCAGAGTTCTTCGGCGCTGGCCTTGGATGAGATCGGTTTCAGCGCCGCTCGTGGAGACACGATTGCCTTTGTGGGGCCGTCCGGAGCAGGGAAGTCGACGCTGGTGAAGCTTCTGGTGGGGTTGTACGCTCCGAAAACGGGCGAGATTCTTTACAACGGGATTCCATCGCATCGCGTGGATCTGGATCTGCTGCGGGAGAAGATCGGATTTGTGACGCAGGACACGCAGTTGTTCTCGGGCTCAATTCGCGAGAATCTGCTCTTTGTGAATCCGAAGGCTACGGACGAGGAATGCATGGAAGTTCTGAATCAGGCCGCCGCGCACAGCCTGCTTTCGCGCGCCGACCGCGGGTTGGACACGCTGATCGGCGAAGGCGGCGTCAAGGTTTCGGGAGGCGAGAAGCAGCGGCTTTCGATTGCTCGGGCGCTGTTGCGGCATCCGCAGTTGCTGGTGTTCGATGAAGCAACGTCTTCTCTGGATTCGCTGACGGAAGAGGAAATCAGCCGGACGATTCGTGAAGTCGCGACTAACCAGGAGGCGATCACGATTCTGATTGCGCATCGGCTGTCCACGGTGATGCATGCCGACCGCATCTACGTGCTGGAGCGTGGACGCATCGTCGAATCTGGACGGCACTCGGAGTTGCTCGACCAGAAAGGTTTGTACTACGCGATGTGGCGGCAGCAGGTTGGCGAACGCGAGGCGGTGACGCTGGGGAAGTAAGTGGCGGACTTCGTTCTTTGTTCTTTCTGCGCCGCGGCCGAACCGCAGCGGCTAAAGCCGGTTCTGGAAACTGGCCCTTTATCGCAACGCTAAAGCGTTGCGCCACCCAAAATCATTACGCTACCCAAAGTCATTACGCCCCCCGAAATCATCACGTGATCACAGGCAGGTCGCTGATTCCGGCGTTGCCGAATACGCGGCGATAGCGTTCGATTTCCTGCGGCGTGCCGAGCGCCTTGGCGTAGTTGTCAGAGAGCTTCACCGCCGGCCTGCCTTCGACCGTGGAAACCTTGCAGATCAGGCTGACGGGATCGAAGTCGCTGCTGCCGGCGGGATCGCAGCCGCGGAAATCGTTGGTGAGCAACGTGCCCCAACCGGCGCTGAAACGAATGCGGCGGCCCGGCGTCCACTTTTTGGGGTCGTGGAAATCGGCGGCGGCGCCAAAGTCGTTGATGTTGGCTCCGCTTGCGAGCGTTCCACCAAAATAGGCGTGCAGGCCGAGGATGTCATCCACGTCGAGCGCGTCGGAAGCGATGAGGCGCTTGTCCAGCGGATTTCGACCGCGCGCTTTGAGCCATTCGATATATTCGTCGCCGGCGATGTAGGGATTCTTGCTGTCGATGCGTTGGCCCGTCCAATCGGCAACCCAGTCGGGGGCGTGGTCGAGAAATTGCGTGGTTCCAAAAGTATCCGGCAGCATGATGCGGAGAGCGCCATGGTAGGTCGCCTGCCACAACTCGAGGACGCGGTACTGCGAAGCCTTTCTGGCCTCGTCGTCGGGTGCGAGCGCGGCGAGGACCATGGGGATCTCATGCGCGTTGGTTCCGATCGCTTCGAGATCGTGCTTATGGGCGAGGAAGGCGTTGGAAGTTCCGGTGAAGGCCCCGCCTAGATTCGCCGCCATGGCCTCGACTACGTATTCCTGCCAGAGGAAGCTGTGACGGCGGCGGGTTCCGAAGTCGGCCACGGCAAGATCAGGGACGCCGCGCAGCCGCTCGATCTTGTTCCAGAGCTTTGTTTTCGCCCTGGCATACAAGATGTCGAGGCCGAACTCGTCCAGCTTTTTCATACCTGCCCGCGTCTTGAGCTCGTCAAGAATGGAGAGCGCATAGAGCTCCCACATCGNNTAGTCGGACAATCGAAAATCGCGCTCCAGCCATTCCAGAAACGCGGGTTCAAAAATTCCGCTGCGGCCATAGAACGTGTTGCCGGCGAGCCAGACCAGTTCCGACCTGCGAAAGCGGAGGCTGCGAACGTGCTCCATCTGGTGGAGAAGTTCCTCGCGTGCAAACATGTCCCCCAGGCGCACAGAGGTGGTGCGGTTCAACAGGGAGAACGACACGCGGGTTTTCGGGTAATGCTTCCAGATGAACTGGAGCATCAGCAGTTTGTAGAAATCGGTATCGAGCAGCGACCGGATGACGGGGTCCAGTTCCCAGTTGTGGTTGTGCGCCCGCTCGGCGAAGTTGACGATCATCGCGTACTATCCTCTGCGACAGTCCTTAGAAAATCAACCGCAGTGAACTGGTGAGGGTCGTTTTTCTGGGTTTTGGCTGACTTTGGCAAGGCAAACACGGTAGTATCAGATTCTTGCATGAACCCGGGATCCGCCACTACCGCGCGCCGAAGTTTTGCATCGTTATATCTTGCGCTGGAACACGTGCGCGTCTGGGCGGGATTCTCTGGCCGCGCGCTGCATGCGCTGGCGGCCGGAGCCTTGCCCGCGGTGTTCTTGCTGCGATCGAGCCGCGACGAAATTTACAACATTCTATGGGCGCTGGTGTTCGGCTTTGCCACGCTGAACATTTTGAGCCTCGGGGCGCGCCGCTTCGAGCAGCAAAAGACTGGCCTGAACTTCGGCGAGACTCTGGCCATTCTGGTGGTGGTGGTGTCGATCGTGCTGCTGGGCTGGGAACTGCTGTATCTGTTCGGCATTCTGCCGATTCGGCTCACGCCGCGCTGACCCCGCGCTGACCTCGATTGCGGTATGATCGCGTGTGGTGAAACGTGAATCCAATTTCGACGTGACTTGCCCGTGCTGTGGCGCGGTCATGAAGATCGACGCCGCGACGCGCAGCATCATTGCGCATACCGCGCCGGTCAAGCCGAAAACTTTCAACGACATGGAAGAAGCGGCGCGCGCCATGAAAGAGCAGGACAGCCGCCGCGATTCGATCTTCCGCCAGTCGATGGAAGCGCAAAAGCATGCCTCGGAATTGCTGGAGAAAAAATTCCAGGAGGCGGTGAAAAAGGCTAAAGAAACGCCGGACACGGGAAGGCCGATCCGGGATTTCGATCTGGACTGAGAAGACAGTTCTCAGTTCTCAGCTGTCAGTTCTCAGTAAAACCTTAAAGCGTTTGCGGCTCTTGCCGGAGAACTGAGAACTCCCATGACACCTCTTCTTCTCGGGCACCGCGGTGCACGGGCTTTCCTGCAAATTCCTGAAAATACTTTGGCCTCGTTCGAGCTTTGCTTACAGCATGGGTGCGACGGGTTTGAGTTTGACGTGCGCCTTTCCGCCGACGGGGAGGCCGTGATCTGCCACGACGCGACAATCGGCGGAATGAAGATTGAGAAAACGGCTTCAAGAAGTCTGGCCTTGCCTACTGTGGAAGATGTTCTGCGGCAATTTGCGCAGCGGGCATTTCTTGATATCGAGTTGAAAGTTGCGGGGCTTGAGCGTCAGACGCTCGCCGAGTTGCGCAAACATCCGCCGCAAAGAGGATACGTGGTTTCGTCGTTTCTTCCTGACGTGCTCATGGCAATCCACGATCTCGACCCGGCGGTCCCGCTGGGATTTCTTTGCGATTCGCGGGATCAACTCCGAGATTGGCGCGAAACGCCGGCGGAATGGGTGATTCCGCAGTTCAAACTGACGGACAGGGAATTGGTCGAACTGGTTCATGCAGCAGGGAAGAGAATCATGGTCTGGACGGTGAATCGCGCCAAGAGCATGCGGGAGTTCGCAGAGTGGGACGTGGATGCGATCATCGCGGACGAAACGGAGCTGCTGGTTCGCTCGCTGTGATAGGCGCTAGAGAAGCTGATGAATTGGCGCCGCCGAAGAGCGCTGCCGAGCTTCTCCACCCCGTCAAGCCAAAACCGGGCTTGACGGGGACCCCGGTTCGCTCGGCTTGGACGGCCGAGGACGGCCGTCCCTACGTGGTTTGTGGTGAGGCCGGAAGGGCGAGACGCCGGTCCCTCCACGAGCATCACCGCCATTGCTCCCGCAATTGGCCTCATTTACATTGAACAGGATGTCCACCACCGGCGAACGATTCGAGCGAGCGGTTCAGATTATGGCGCGGTTGCGGGCTCCGGGCGGATGCCCGTGGGACCGTGAGCAGACTTTCGACACCATCAAGCCCTACACCCTGGAAGAAACTTACGAAGTCCTTGAAGCCATCGACAATCGCGATTGGCCGGAGTTGACCGGCGAATTGGGCGACCTGCTGTTGCAGGTGCTGTTCTATTCGCAGATGGCCAGCGAGGAAGGCCACTTCTCGGTGGATGATGTGCTCGACCGGCTTTCTAACAAACTGGTCGACCGGCATCCGCACGTGTTTGGCGACGTGAAAGCGGACACTCCCGCCGAAGTGCTGCGTAATTGGGAGGCGCTGAAGGCGGAGGAGAAAAGGAAACGGCTGGCGGCGCGCGGAGATAATCAAGCGGAGCAGGCTGACGGCGCGCAAGTTGTCGATGCGCAAACTGGCTCTGAACAATCGGTACTGGCGGGCGTGTCGTCGAAAATGCCCGCGCTGATGGAAGCTTATAAACTCAGCTCGCGCGCGGCGCACGTCGGATTCGATTGGCCGGAGATGGAAGGCCTGTTTGCCAAGCTGGAAGAGGAGACGGAGGAGTTGCGGGAGGAACTGAAGGCTGTGCCGGCGCTGCATTCCAAGGGGCAATCTTCTAAAGGCAAATCGCTGGGGAAGGGGATTGCCGGGTCGGGAAAACCGCAGCTTCCGCCCGAGGTGCGCGAGCGCGTCGAAGATGAAGTGGGAGACATGTTGTTCGTCCTGGTGAACGTGGCGCGCTATTTGTCGCTCGATCCCGAGTCGGCGTTGCGGAAGACGAATCGCAAGTTCAAGCGAAGGTTTCAATGGATGGAGGAGCGTCTGCGCGCGAGCGATCGAACGCCGCAGCAGGCGTCGATGGACGAACTGGAAACCCTATGGCAAGAAGCGAAGCAGCAGGAAAAACCGGCGTGACCGGAGCGGGCACGGGAACGCCCTCGGGAAGAACGCCGACGGAAGACACGCCGACGGGAAACACGCCGTCCGGAAAAATGCCCGGCGCGGTGACCATTCGCAAGTGTGAAGCGCTTGGGGAGATGCAGGCCTGTTTTGCGCTGCAAAAAGAGGTATGGAAGTTTTCCGATGCGGAGCTGATTCCGGTGCGGATATTCGTAGTGGCCGCGAAGATCGGCGGGCAGGTCGTTGGAGCTTTCGCCGGCACGGACGACAAAAAGGAACTGATCGGTTTCGCACTCGCGCTCCCGGGAATGCGACATGGACACTGCTATCTGCACTCGCAGATGCTGGCCGTCCGCCCGCAATATCGCAATGGGGGCCTGGGACGGCGGATGAAACTCTATCAGCGTGAAGACGCGCTGGCGCGGGGCATCGAGCTCATGGAGTGGACGTTCGATCCGTTGGAGATCAAGAACGCGTACTTGAATATCGAGAAGCTGGGTGTGATCGCGCGACGCTACAGCGTGGATCAATACGGGCTCACGTCGTCTCCGCTGCAGGGCGGGTTGCCGAGCGACCGGCTGGTGGCGGAGTGGTGGATGAAGTCAAAGCGGGTTGAGGCGGTTCTGGCGGAGGTTGCGCGCGCCAAGTTCGAATGTCGCGCGCGCATCGACGTGCCGGCGGAGATCTATGCATGGAAGGCCTCTGCGGAGACGCGCGCGCAGGCGCTGGCCGTGCAGGCAAGGAACCGTGACGTGTTCCAACGGGCATTTGCCGAAGGACTGAGCGTGCTCGGGTACGAGCGCGACGAACATGGGAATGGGCGGTTCTTGCTGGGGGGCTGGGACGGATCATTGCAGTATTAGTAGCGCGACGGCACGATGATTACGGCGCGGAAAAACGAGTAGCGCCGGCATCTTGCCGGCTGTCCCGAGGGCGTCTCGCCCTCGGCGCGGCGGGCGAGGACGCCCGCCGGACAGCCGCCGGGACGGCGGCGCTACATCCTCTTGCTCTTGCCGGTGCGCCCTTCTATACTTGCGGGTCCCAATTCTGGGTGCATGCTCCAGGGTAAGTCTGGGCTCCGCGATAACTAAGTCATGAAAATCGAATCTATAACTCTGCGTGAAATTCACATGTCGCTCGTGCATTTTTTTGAGACGAGCTTTGGGCGCGTTTATAGCCGCCGCATCCTGCTGGTGAGTGTCGAGGCTGACGGAGTCCGCGGGTGGGGCGAGTGCGTCGCCGGGGAAGATCCGTATTACAGCCCGGAATGGATCGGAAGCGCGTGGCCCACGATCAAGGATTATCTGGCGCCCTTACTGCTCCAGAGCGAGTTGGCGGCCGGCCGGGATTGCGCCGCGCGGTTTGCCAGAATCCGCGGCCACCGCATGGCCAAGGCCGCGCTCGAAAACGCGGTGTGGGACGCGGAGGCGCGGCAGAAACAACTGCCGCTCTGGAAGCTGCTGGGAGGAACCCGGCGCGAGATCGCCTGCGGCGTCTCGATCGGCATTCAGGACACGCCCGAACAACTTCTGCAGAAGATCGAAACGGAGTTGGCGGCGGGATACAGGCGGATCAAGATCAAGGTGAAGCCGGGATGGGATCTGAATGTGCTGGAGAAGATCCGCGCGCGCTGGGCGGATATTGTTCTTAGCGTGGATGCGAATTCCGCCTATACGCTCGACGAGGTTGAGCACCTGCGCAAGTTCGATGCCTTCAACCTGTTGATGATCGAGCAGCCGTTGTGGAACGACGAAATCTATCTTCATGCGCGGCTGCAGAAAGCGATCCGGACGGCAATCTGCCTGGACGAATCGATTCTGAATGCGCGCGACGCCGATTTTGCGCTCGAGACTGGCGCGTGCCGGATCATCAACATCAAAGTAGGACGCGTGGGCGGCTTCGGCGAGGCGAAGAAGATACACGATGTCACGGTGCGGCACAACCTTCCAGTGTGGTGTGGCGGGATGCTGGAATCGGGGGTGGGACGGGCGCACAACATCGCCTTGTCGACGCTCGAAAATTTCCGCTTGCCCGGAGATGTGTCGGCATCGAAGCGCTATTGGAAACAGGACATCATCGAACCCGAAGTGGAAGTGCGCGCCGACGGAATGATTGCCATCAGCGACGCGCCGGGGACGGGCTACAGCGTGTGCGAGGACCTGGTGCGGAAGTTCACGGTGCGCGAGGAAACGTTTCGCGGTGGGGAATAAGGAGAGAGTGAATTTCCCGTAGAGACGCGGCTTGCCGCGTCTCCGCTCGCACCGCCAATGTCTCTGACTGGCAGCGGGAGACGGGGCAAGCCCCGTCTCTACAGCGGATGTCAATCACCGGTGAGCGAGTCGGCTGGCAACAGGGTTGTCGGCCACGGAGGATTCCTCTTTCTTCAGCAGTTCCAGCGCCTGGGCGAACGTCAGGTCCGACGGAACCTGCTTGAAGCCACTGAAAATTTCCGTCGAGATGATGGAGAGATTTTTTACCAGCAGAATTTTTCCGGTGAAGCTCAAGTTCATGCTTGAAATTTCCCAGAAGTTGTCGCCAACCACCTGCTGATGAACCACAAAGCGGCCGCCCCGGTCGAGGCGTCCGAGGATCCCCCAGCCGAAGCTGACGTCCTTGAAGAGCGTGCCGTCAATGCTGGCAATGCGGTAACGGACGGCGTCGATCAGCACGTAGCCCTGCATGGCGGTCAGGACCTCTTCTACGCGCGAGGGCGACTGGTAGCGGGGATTCGGCCGGAATTGCAACTTGACCAGAGGGTCCCCGGCCCGGCCCATGCCTTCCGATCCCGGTTCGTTTCCGACGTACTCGAACAGGAAGGCATCGGGCAGCGCGCGCATGATGCGCAGAGTGCGCTCGGCGCTGTCGCGTTCCTGCTCGCGCTTCTTTTTTAATTCTTCCGGATGGTTGACGAAACGTTCCACGCGCGCCTCTTCCGCCCGGCGTTGTTCCGGAGTCAGAGGCTTGCCGTTGTTGGCGATCACCAGGCCGGCCGTGGCCTCTTTGGTCTCGACGTAGAGTTCTGTCGTGGATCCCTTAGGGGTAGTCTTGGTGCCGCGAAACAGGAAGTGGGCGCTGTCGTCATTCGCCGCCTTAATTTCGTTCTGTACCGCTTTGCGCACCACTGCCGCCGGATCCGGAGAGGAAGAAACCGTCGCGGGCTGCCCTCCGAAACCAGCCGCGGTGAGCAGCAGAATCCATGCGCTGGTTTGTGCAATGCTGTGGACGGCGGAGTTGCGCGAGATCGAGTTCGAACTAGAGTTGACGACCGCCATGACTAGACTGGGCACGCTGACCTCATGTAGACGATGGTAGCAAACCGGAGGTGCGTCGGGGCCGCTGCTGTAAGTTCCTGATGGAGAATGATTTCGGGCCAGCAATCCGAACTGGAAGCGAGCGGATGATTTACAATCGGGGGATTCGCGGCGACCAGAGCGCGAGGAAGATGGAGGCCAAGCTATGGATGCTCCGCAAACCGGAGAATTCGCCCACATTGGCAAGTCGGTGGTGATCAAGGGAGAGCTGTCGGGATCCGAAGACTTGTACGTGGATGGCAATGTCGAAGGCAAAATCGAGCTCCGCAACCACAGCCTGACGGTCGGGCCGAACGGAAACATCAAGGCCGACGTCACCGCGAAAGCCGTGGTGATTCAGGGTAAGTTGGATGGGGCCGTGAACGCCTCGGATCGCGTGGAGTTGCGAAAATCGGCGGTGGTAACTGGCGACTTGACCACGCAGCGCATCGCTATTGAAGAGGGCGCGTTCCTGAAAGGGAAGGTCGATATTCAGAAAGAAGCGGGAAAGGCGGCAGCGCCCGCATCTAAGTAACGCCCGCGTTTAAGGAAACTCTGATCAGGTACCATCGAGAACCTTGAACCACCGGGTACACAGGGATGCACGGAGGACCCCGAAGATTTAATCAGACTTTCTCTAAGGAAGAAATGACGGGCTTGGACATACGGCTGGGTACACTCGTCATTGGTCATTGGTTATTGCTTAAGGTCATTGTGGAATGGCATCGGTTTCTGACAACGTAATGAAATTCTTTCGCAGCTCTTCGAACCGGACCGCGGGCCCCGCGGTTCCGCAGAAGTTGACCCGCCGGTCGAGCGGCATCGGGGAGATTTCGCGCCTGCTGAATTCCGAGGAGGGGTTGTGCGTGCTCGACATGGGCGCGACCTCGGCCAGCAACATCCGCTTTTTCACCGGCAAGGGACACAAGATCTACAGCGAAGACCTGCTGTGGTCTTCTCTCGATCCCGCGCTGCGCATTCAGGACAGCGCCGGCACCTCCGTTCTCGACAGCAAGAAGTTTCTGGATGAGAACCTGGTGTACCCGAACGCTCACTTCGACGTGGTGCTGTGCTGGAATCTGCCGGACTACATGGAAGAGAGCCTGGTGAAGCCGACCATCGACCGTTTGTGGTCGGTGATGAAGCCGGGCGGGTTTCTGCTGGCGTTCTTTCACACGCGCGATGCCAGCCCCGACTCCACCTGCTATCGCTACCACGTGACGGATAGCGACGTTCTGGAGATGCAAGAGGTGAAGGTCGCGCCGCCCGGCCGGCCTGCTTCTGAAAAACAATCTCCGCGCCTGCAACGCGTGTTTAACAACCGGCACATTGAAAACCTCTTCCGCGATTTCGCTTCGATCAAGTTTTTTCTGGCGCGCGATGCGATACGGGAAGTGCTGGTCGTGCGCTAGTCAAGCTTGCTGGTGGAGGGCCGGGCATCTCCGCCCGGCGGGGCCCTTCGAATCCCCCTCGGCGAAGGCATGCCCGAATTGGGAATCAGAGAATTTCGAGCCGCGGAATTCTGTCAGGGATGCACATTAGGAGAGGTACACTTCACGTGTAGAGGGGAAAGCAAGATGCGTCTGATGATTTCAGTGTTCTTATTGCTGTTCGTGGGGTCGGCACTCGGATCAGACAAACACGATTACGACCTGAAAATAACGGTATTGAGCTCGCAGGCGGTTGAAGCCGAGTACCGCCGAAGCTGGGTCAAGGGCGGCGGTCGGGACGTAACGGTCGATGTATCCGCCACTGCCAGCGATGGTAATACCTACGAACTTCTCGCTCATCATTCGGCGGGTGTGCTTCTGCCAGGTTCGACGTATCAGGCAGTACATAATGATTACGGCCTGAGAGTGTGCAAATTGAAGACCGATGGTAAGTGCCAAGATCTAGAGTTTCGTATCGTCAGTGTCGAGCGTACCAAAAACTAAGCAACTGGGTGAGTGTCCCTCCGCCTTATGATTCAGCGCCGGCTGGACGCGCAGATTGGACACGACTTCGCATGAGCCAACCGCGCCTTGTGGGCCTGCTCATACGCTTCCATTTCTTCTTTCTGATGTTTCCGCTTTGCCTTCGCTGAAAGTCTCGGTTTGACTTCATTGCGAAAGAGAAAAGAAGTCCATGCGGCGTGAGCGCGATTCTCACGATCTTTGAGCTTGTTGAAGATAGCGCATTCTGAGTCGGCCATGGCTTGATGATAATTGAAGAACTCCGGATGCTGCCGGTGTCGAGACGCGGCAAGCCGCGTCTCTACGATAATGTGCCTCCATGGCAATTCCAGTTTTCGACGATCTCTTGATAGTATGGAGAGTCAGGCATCGGTTCCGCGCGACGTTTTCCCGCCAACCCCGCCAGGTCCGGAAGGAAGCAACGGTAACGGGCTCTTTCGTGTGCAGTGGACCGCCGGTGCCTGACTTTTATTTGCCCGCTGCGCTCTACCCTCGCCATGACCAAACGTCTTTACTACGACAGCTCTGAAACACACGAATTCGATTCGGTGGTCGAGGCGGTTACGCCTCTCTCGTCCGAGCCACCGCGCTCATCTGTGATCCTGCGGGAAACCGCGTTCTATCCCACCAGCGGTGGTCAGGTTCACGACACGGGATGGCTCACGCTCGACGGGGCTGAGCGCCTGCGCGTAACGGAAGTTGCGGAGACGGAAGACGGCAGGATCGTCCACTACCTGGAAGCGCCGCCGAAGTTGCCGTTGGCGGGCGCTGCGGTCCATGGCAGCATCGATCTCGAACGCCGCCGCGATCACATGCAGCAACACACTGGACAACACGTTCTCTCGGCAGCTTTTGTCGAGTTGTACCAGATGCCGACCGTCTCCTTCCACATGGGCGAAGGCTATTGCTCGATTGATCTGGCGACGCCGTCGGTAAGTTCCGCGCAGATTGCTGGAGCCGAGAAGCGGGCCAACCAGATCGTGTTTGAGAACCGTCCGGTGCGGATTCGCTATGTTTCCCGGGCGGAAGCGGAGAAGCTTGGCCTGCGCAAACTGCCTCCGGCGGAGCGTGACGAGCTGCGTCTGGTCGAGGTCGCGGATTTCGATCTGTCGGCGTGTGGCGGAACGCACGTCGGCGCCAGCGGGCAGATTGGCGCGATCGTTCTCCGGAAAAGCGAAAGGGTGCGGCAGGGTACGCGGGTGGAGTTTGTCTGCGGCAATCGCGCGGTGCGCATGGCGCGGCGCGACTATAGCGCGCTCAGCGAGGCGGCCGCGCTGTTCTCGGCACAGCTTTGGGATGTGCCGGAGCAGATCCGCAAGAGCGTGGAAGAGAACAAGCTGTTGCGCAAGCAAAAGGATGATGTGCTCGATCAACTCGCCGAACTAATGGCATCGGCCGCTCTTCGGGACCAACCGGAGATGCACGGACGGAAAATCATTGTGCACGTCTTTTCCGATCGCGACATCGGCTTCGCCAAACTCTTTGCGCAGAAAGTAACCCGAGCGGGCACGCCGGCTATCGCGCTGGTAGCGAGCACTTTGGATCCGCCAGGGCTAGTCTTCGCACAGACTCCCGGCGGCTCAGCCGACATGGGTGGGTTGCTTAAGCAAGTCGTGTCGTCCGTCGGAGGCCGCGGTGGTGGCAGCCGCGATTTTGCGCAGGGCGGATTTCCAGCGGGCTCGCATGTCAACGTGGAGCAGCTTTTGCGCGAGGCAGCGGGTACAATCGGAGCCTGAACCCGTAGGTCGCCTGATCACATGGCTAAGGAGTGTGCGCGGGAGCTGCTCTTTCGCCCCGCTGGGGCTTGTCGGTTTCCCACTTTTCCCACGGCTTGCGCCGTGGGCTGCATTCTTACGCCGCTTCGCGGCTGAAGGCGCGGAGTTTTGTTCCAGCGGGTCGCGTGAATTCAGGTTCTCACGCACGCGCTGAAGCGCTGGGCTAAGTTAGGGCGCCCCTACGGGGCTGAATCGATTCGATGCTGGAACCGCGGCTGATACTCGTCAACCTCCTGATCAAGCTGGGCGTGGCTGCGGCCGTGTCGAGCGCCCTGGTGCGCTCCAAAGAATTCAAGAGCTTGATCTTTCGCGAGCAACCCCAAACCCGGCACAAGATCTATCTGGCATTGTGGATGGCGATCCCCATCGCACTCGGCGTGTGGATACGATTCAGCGCCAAGAGCTTCCTCGCCGGCGACCTTTCGCTGGAAACGGCATTGCTGCTGGGCGTGATTGGCGGGCGTTTGTCGGGAGGGCTCGGGGGAGCGCTGATCTCGCTGCCCGCTGCGTTGCACGGGGAGTGGGCGAGCCTGCCGTTGAATGTGTTGGCCGGAATTATCGCCGGGCAGTTGCGCCGTTTTGCGCCAGAACAGGAAGATATCTGGTCGTTCTCGCCGTTCATCGATCTCACCCTCTATCACATGATTCGCCGCAATCTGCCGCGTCCCCGCGTGTTCGATTGGCAGGTGGCATTTTTCGCGACCATCGTGGGCTTGCGTCTTCTGCAAACCGAAATCTGGCATTTCTGGCCCAGCTCCATCTTCAGTCTGGAAAGTCCGGGTCTGTGGACGCCCGGCGCCCCGGCGACTCTCAACGCGTATCTGGTGGAGAGCGCGATCTACCTGGCCGTGGTCATGGTGGTGGGCACGGAACTGAAAATCTTCAACAGCGTCCGCATCCAGATCAAGCTCGAAGAGCAGGAGCGCCTGCTGCTGCAGGCGCGCATGGCGGCGTTGCAGAATCAGATCAATCCGCACTTTCTGTTCAACACGCTGAACTCCATTTCGTCGCTGGTACGCTTCGATCCCGATACGGCACGCGAGATGATCCTGAAGCTCGCGACCATTCTTCGCCGCCTGCTGCACAGTACGGATTCGTTCGTTCCGCTGCGCGAGGAAGTGGAGTTCATCGACAATTATCTGGACATTGAAGTCGTACGCTTTGGACGGGACAAGCTCAAGGTCGTCAAGGATCTCGATCCGGCATCGCTCGAAGCCATGGTTCCCAGCATGTTGCTGCAGCCGCTGGTCGAAAATTGCATCAAGCACGGCCTTGCTCCCAAAATCGAGGGTGGCAGCATCACGCTGCGCAGCCGCCTGATCAAATCGCGGCTTGTGGTGGAAGTGGAAGACGACGGTGTAGGCATGGGGGCGGCGCAATTGCTCGAGCCACCCGATGGTCTGGGCGGCATCGGCATCGGCATGGCCAACGTTGCCGAGCGGCTCAAGGTGCTCTACGGCGATGCTGCCCGGATGAAGATCGAAGCCCGCGACGGCGGCGGCACGCTGATCCGTTTGCGCCTGCCGATTCTGCCTAACCCTGAAGAGCTAATGACGGCTGCGGCGATTGCGCCAGCACCTTTCGGTAAAAGTCTTCGTAAAGCGGAATAATCTTGGTGGAACAGTATTTCTCCTGGGCGGCGGCGCGCGCCCGTTTCCCCATGGCGCGCAGAGCGGATTCATCACTCAGCAGATCGATGGCATATCGCGCCATGGTCTCCACGTCGCCAACATCGGCCATAAATCCGGTTACCCCGTGCTCGATCACTTCCGGCACTCCTCCAGTGCGGGCGGCAATCGGGACAACCTCACAGGCCATTCCCTCCAAGGCCGCCAGGCCGAAAGTTTCCAATTCGCTCGGCATCAGCATCACGTCCGAGATGGCAAGTTTTTCCCGGATCTGATCCTGTTTCCCTAGAAACAGCACGTGCTCGTGAATCCCTTTCTGCACCGCCAGCCACTCCGCCTGCGAACGATCGGGCCCGTCGCCAATGAGCAGCAGCTTGGAAGGGATTTTCTTGCGCACGCGGTCAAAGATTTCGATCACATCCAGCACGCGCTTCACCGGGCGGAAATTGGAAAGGTGCACCAGCAGGCGCTCGTCTTTGGAAACATACTCGCTACGCTTTTCCAGCCATTCCGGTTTGCGCAGATACTCCTCGCAGTTCACGAAGTTGGGGATGACTTCGATGTGGTTCTTGACGTCGAAAACCCTAAGGGTGCGGGTGCGCAAATACTGCGAGATCGCGGTCACGCCGTCGCTCTGCTCGATGGAAAAACGCGTAATCGGAAGATAGGAGCGATCGAGGCCGACGAGAGTGATGTCGGTGCCGTGCAGCGTCGTGACGAACGGCAAATGGCGCCGCGGCGGAGTTGCCGCCAGCATCTGCTTGGCCAGCATCGCGCTCACCGAGTGCGGGATCGCGTAGTGTACGTGGAGCAGGTCGAGTTCGTAGAGCTGCGACACCTCGGCCATGCGCGTCGCCAGCGCCAGGTCATAAGGAGGATATTCAAACAGCGGATAGCGCGTGACCTCGACCTCATGATAGTGAATGTTGGGCTCCGGNNCCGTAGGTTGGATAACAGGTGATCCCGATCTTCATGCGCCTCCCACGATACCATCATTGGATTCGCGGGAAGGGCTGGGGATGCAAGGGCAGGGACATCAAGTGTTCCGAAATCAAGGAGCTAGAGTAGCGCCGCCGTCCCGGNNCTGTCCGGCGGGCGTCCCCGCCCGCCGAGCCGAGGGCGAGACGCCCTCGGGACAGCCGGCAAGATGCCGGCGCTACTTATCCTTGACAATTACTTATTACCAAGTAACAATGTATTATCGTGTATAAGAGGTAGCGGATGCCGACGACAGCAACCACGAAGCCGACCCCTATTGCGCCTACCATTAAAGTGGCCGACGAGGTCTGGGTGGCAACACTCATGCTTCACCAGCGG
>PKXK01000116.1:0-78341 GCA_003132325.1 Acidobacteriaceae bacterium | reverse complement strand
GGACGCCGCCGTCTGTTTCGGCATGGCGACGCTTATCATCCTCAACGCGAGGGAGGGAAGATTTCTCCCAAGCCCGAGGACCTGCCCGGAAACTGGTTTAAAGGAGTTCTCTCGTGGTATCGCGGTTGGTGCGCAAAGGCCGCAGAGCGGGCAGTCGAAGACGATCCCTTAATGGCTCTCCGTGGCTCTGGAAAAGCACTTTGGGCGGACGAGCACGCGGACGACTATGTACGCCGCTTGCGTGAGGGGTGGGAATGAGTCGCGTTTTTTGGGACACTAACCTCTTCATTTATCTGTTCGAGGACTATGGTGTGCTCTCCAAGGCCGTCGGAAAGCTTCGTTCCAAGATGCTCGACCGAGGCGATCAACTGCTGACATCCACACTCACGCTGGGTGAGATTCTGGTGAAACCCTCCGAGCGGAACGACACTGAACTTTGTAGAAAGTACGAACGCGCAATTTCAACCGCCGCGACCATGATTGCCTTCGATGTGAAAGCGGCCAAGGTATATGCGGCGCTTCGATCCGAGAGGTCACTGAAGGCGCCCGACGCCATTCAGTTGGCGTGCGCCGCAAGCGCGAACGTGGATCTCTTTGTCACCAATGACGAACGGCTGCAGGGAAGGCACGTCGACGGCATCCAGTTCATCGTGGCCCTGGGTAGAGTGCCGATCTGAACCTGCCATGGGGTCCTTTTGCTCGCCTCATCAGAAGCAGGCGACGAGCCCGTTCACTGCGGCCGCCAGGTCATTTCCACGCGTATCGGAATATCGTTTTTGACGGGCATGGTCAGCAGCGATGGCGGGTCGATTTTGAAATCAGCGAGGGTGGCTGGAATTATCCCTGTGAGATGGGTCGCGCCGCCTTGCGTCACCAGTTTGAAGGGAACCTGCTTGTACTGGGCAGTCTGGCCGGCAAACTGAATTTCCAGATCGGCGTTAACGGTTGCGGATGTGGCGTCCGATTCGGGCAGGCGGGTGCGCACGGTGACCATGGGAAACTCCGCCCCCCGCGTGACCTGGAGCATATGAATGTCGCGATTGCTGTCCCCGGAATCAAACGACTTGACCGGCACCGCGATCAGAAAATCGCATTGTCCGGCGTGGCAAACTCCCTTGCCTCGTGCCGCGTGGCTCACACCCTCGTTCTGATGCAGCGGATGGGATACATGGTAGGTGAGAGTGCACTGTTCGAGAACCCACTGGCCATCCGCTGCGGCCAGCATAGGAAGGGCCAGAAGCGCAAAGGCCATCAGGATGGTCTTTTTCATAAGCGCGGCTCAGAATTTAACGGATACCGACAGAAGAGCTGCTACAAACGCCCCGGCGGTTACGATGGCCACCGGCCCATGCGCAGAAGCGATGCCGTGGACCTTCTCCCCTTTGCTCTTTTGATCGAAGGCGATCGCTCCCAAAATAGGCGTCAGAATCATCCCGGGGCCATGGATCCAGGCCATAACCTTGTGGAAACGGATCGGCCCGCGGGTTTCGGTTCCGGGTACTCTGGGCGCGCGGATGGCATAGTAGGCGGTCATGAAATACAAATCTCCCGTCAACCCGCCCAGAGCCACATGCAGATCGCGCGAGGTCGTGCTGGTGCTCTTGCCCCCGGCGTTGAGGGAAGTGGCAACGGTGGCAATCAACGGAATGGTTGTGATCAAGCCCAGCCGCTGATGGATCTTTAGCATGTGCGTCCGCTTATCGAGCAGGGCTTGCTCCCGGGCGTTTCCCTGGGACTGCTCTGCGGGAAAACCCAGATCCTGTAAAGAAGGCGGTGTGGTGCTGCTGGAAGGGGCGTTCGGCAAATTTTCCTGTGACACCGGCGCTGGCTTGTTAACTGGTATGGCATTGCCCACTTCGCCGATTTCCAGTTTCGTATCCAGAACCGCTGCCTCAGTCCCATTGACCATCGCGGAAGGAAGTTCCACCGACTTGAAACCGGAAGCTTCAAACTTCACCCGGTAATTGCCCGCAGGGAGCCCGTCAAGCTTATAAGTGCCATCCGTCCCCGTGGTGGCGCTTCGCGTCTGGCCATTGTCTACGCTCGTCGCCGTTACCGTGACATTCGCCACCACGGCACCGGACGGATCGGTAACCCGGCCCGTCAACGCTCCCATTTCAGCCGTCTGAGCCATCAGAGACGGAGCCAATGCAACGAGCAGATAAACAAAAACCAGGCCAGGAGGGACAGCACTATGCTGGTTGCGAAAGATCTTCCTCAACATCCTTCACCTCACCCTGAATTCGACGAGCAGACCACAGTAACGCGAGGAATAGAACAACCGCAAGTGACCTTCTCACCTTCGATGCACATTCCTCGGCCTGCGATGCCCGCACTTCACGGGTGCCAGCGCATTTAGTCTTTGCTCGGGCGGGTGCCCCATCTTTTTTCGCGTACTTTGCGAAAAGGGTGGGTGATGCGCTAGTCTTTGCTCGGCTTTTTCGCTGTCAGATCGCAGGCTTGTCGGACTCGATCCAGGTTCAACCCGCTGGGAGAAAACTCCGCGATCTGCCGGCCGCTCCGCGTAGGGAGCTCCACCTTGAAGACCTGGGCGCCCATCATGCCCCGGACCGTGCCTTTGTCCATGGAAAGGGAGTGGTTGCGCATCCAGTTCCAGCCCTTGAAGTAGTGCGAATCGTCAACGCGAACCATGACCTCCCACTGCATCTGTCCCCACCAGCCGGGGGGGCGGTTCGGCGGACCCAGCTTGACTCCGGGATTGAATACCGCGAGCTTGAGCTTGCCGTCACTGCAATACAAATTGACTCTGGGCTTGTATTCCGGGTCTTCGCGAAAATAGTTATCCGACTGGATTTCAAAGCGCACCTTCTTCGCGCCGGTCATTTTGTCATCGGAGTGGAATTCCAGCCATTTTCCACCGGCGCTGACCCCGTCCGCCTCGTCCTGATAAGGACTCATGGCGCCGGTCTGGGCGCAAGCCAATGCCGCCGCGCCCACCACAACGAAGAAAAGAGCGGCTCTCGCCGCCAACCCGGAACCCAGTGCTTTGCGCATCGAAGCTTTGTTTGCCAAACGTGATACTTTCAAGATTTCCTCCCGGTCATCACACTCCTACATACTCTCCTACATACTATGGAACCCGGAAGTTGGCAAGAAGTTGCATGGAAAGGTGAACGGTTCCAAGAGTTTCGCGAGCGATTATCGTAGAATTCAGTCATTGCATCGAGTTGCCCGGATGGCGAAACTGGCAGACGCACGGGACTTAAAAACCCTTTTAAAAATCAGGCAGTTCATATAAGACCAATCAAATCAATGGCATATTGACTACGTGACCGCGTTGCGATATCTTGCACATAGCTTACACAGTTTCGCCCTTCTGGAGGCCGATTGCGCTTGACAGAAAAACATACGATCCTGGGCGGCAAAGTCCACCTCTATAAACGCGAGAATAGCTCCTGCTGGCAGTGCGCCACCTATCTAGCTTCCAAGAATCGCCGCACCAGCACCAAGGAAGAGAGCCTCTCCAAAGCCAAGGAGATCGCCGAGGACTGGTATCTGCAAATGCGCGGCAAGCTCCGCGCCGGCGAGATTAAAACCGAAAAGACGTTCAGCGAGGCCTCCGAACAGTACCTGCGCGAGTACGACGTCATCACGCAAGGCGAGCGCAACAAGGTCTACGTCGAGGGCCAGCACCGCCGCTCTCAACTGCACCTGGTGCCCTTCTTCGGAAAAATGGGCCTCTCGGAAATCACGGCTGGCAACGTGCAGGAATACCGGATGCACCGTCTCGAAACCACGACGGCGAAGCGCGGCAAACCGCCCGCGCGCAATACCATGCACCAGGAGATGGTGACCCTGCGGCAGACCTTGAAAACGGCTATCCGCCACGGATGGCTCGACCGACTGCCGGATCTCTCGGAACCATACAGGGCCTCCGCCAAGATTTCTCACCGCGCCTGGTTCTCCCCTGACGAATACAAACAGCTGTATGAAGCGACCAGGAAACGCGCGAAGACACCTCTCAACGCGCGCTACAAATGGGAGTCAGAGCAACTTCACGACTACGTGCTCTTCATGGCGAATACCGGGCTGCGGCCGGACGAAGCGGGCCGCCTTCAGTTTCGCGACGTCACGATTGTCGAGGACGACGGCAGCCAGGAAACGATTCTTGAAATCGAGGTGCGCGGCAAGCGCGGCGTCGGGTATTGCAAGAGCACCACCGGCGCCGTGCGGCCGTTCGAGCGTCTGAAAGAACGGAACGACGCGAAGAAGAAAGCGGAAGGGAAGGAGCCGCATCCGACCGACCCGATCTTCCCGAAGACGCACCGCGAACTCTTTAACACGATCCTCGCAGAAGAAAATCTCAAGAAGGACCGCGAGGGCCTGCCGCGCACGGCTTACAGCCTGCGCCACACTTACATCTGCCTGCGCCTCATGGAGGGCGCCGACATTTATCAGATCGCGAAGAACTGCCGCACCAGCGTCGAGATGATCGAAAAATATTACGCGTCGCACATCAAGACGAGCCTTGACGCCGCCGCGATCAACATCCGCAAGAAGAAACCGGCGAAGAAGGCGAAGACCGCGAGGGAACCCGATATAGAGGATTAACGGCTATACTGAAGAGGTCCTAAGCGGGCGTGGCGAAATCGGCAGACGCACCGGACTTAAACGAAAACTTGAGTGCTCGCTGGGAAACCAGCGATGCAGAACTGCTCAAATTCGGGGAAACCTGTCAAATGGCAATCCCGAGCCAAGCCCGGATGGATCGAATCGGTCCCAATGGGAAGGTGTAGAGACTAGACGGGCAGCACCTAAAGCTTCGGCCACGGTGAAGGGATAGTCCAGACCACAAACGCCAAGCAGCGACGGCGAAAGCCGCAGTTGGTAAGAAAATCCGTTGGGCGCAAGCCCGTGAGGGTTCAAGTCCCTCCGCCCGCACCAATTCCACTTGCCCTCGCTTCGAAGCCGAAAAGATTGCGGGTCACCATGATCCCGCTTCGGCGTAGGGGATGGCACCATCCCGCGAGGGCAATATCTTTAGACGGTCGGGCGACCTCTCGGCCCGCACACCATTCTTAAAGTGCGCCGGGAGAAAGCGGGACACCTGCTCCCGCCCCGGCAGCAAAGGATGGAACCATCCTCGACCATTCCCTTGAAATTCCCCTCAACCACATCTCGCCTCGAAATCTTCCCGACAACCAATTGCAGTCGGGGCCCTGGCCGTTGACCGAGCGCATCGAGAACGCCGACCGCTTCGTGACCAGCACGGCCGCCACCATTCACCACGGCGGCAAACCGGGCATTTTATGCCCCACCCGTGACGTTATCCAGCTTCTAGGCTTCGAGGCATTCAAGAATAGGAGAACCGCTTCGCGAGATCGTTGTAATCGCGGCCGATATTGTCGGTAACGACGAGCGTAACCTCGTGGCCGAGGTTGACCAGTCCCGAGGCCAAAGCCGTGAAGAGCTGGATGTCGCCCTCGCTTCACCTCCTTTGCAGTTCCGGCAGCCCTGTTGTTTCATCGAAAACCGATTTCAGAAGTGATAGCCAAGCATCGTAGCAACCGTGCCATTGGTGTTAGAAAAAGTGATAGGGCTCTTCGCCGCATCGCCCGTAAGTTCGGTGATTTGAGCCATGGTTGAGACGGACCAGTTTCCGTCGATCCTGTAGATGGCGTTCAAACCGACGCCCACATCCTTCACGCCAGCCCTGGCATTGAATTGCGTGAACCTTGAACGTGATGCCTGCAAGGAAGTCACGCCGAAGAAAGTTTGCATGTAGTTCTTGTCAGCCCAGTCCGCGCTTATCGATCCCATCAGCATCAGTTGATCGCTGACCGGCAGCGGTGTGGCGATGCGCGCGTTCACCAGTGCCCCGTGATTGTCGGCTCCGGCAAATTGAGTGACGGAGCTCCCGAAAATGACCTGCCCCGCTTTGTATTCCCCAAAAGCCTTGAATCCGACTGCGGGGTCGATTGTACCCAGTCCGCTTAACCGATCGTCTCCAGCGGTAAGGATGCCGGTTCCCTTGTCGGCTCGACCTGGATCAAAGGTCAACCCGGCGCCTGCCTTTACGGCGCCATCGTGCCAGTAGGCGTTCAGGCCGTCAGGTCCAAAGGATACCGAATCATTCCATTTGATGTTGAGCATCGGCATCGGCGTCACCCTGTAGCGGTCGCTGCCTTCAAAAGTCGGTCTGACGGCCACCCCGCCCCCCAAAGTCACATCCCACTCCTTAGTCGGTCCCGGCGCTCCGAACGGATCATCTTGCGCCAGGGCGTTACTGTGCGGAGCTATAAGGAGCACCAAGGCTAGCGCCGGCGCGACACAAGTTCTTAAAAGCATGCCTATTTTCGGACGGCGGCTCGGTGTCACTGTCTCTGATGGCAATCCGAGGACATCTCGCTCTTCCGCGCCTTGTTTTCTTGTCATGTATTGGTTCCTTTCCTGCTGAGAATAGAGACGAGAGAGTTCGGTTTTCGCCCGGGGGAGCGGGATGACCGAAAACCCTGACCGAATCGACCGCGCTACCTCTTGATCCACCATTCCGGGACCGGAATGTGTGGGAATGGCAGGTGATATAGAGCGCGAAGCCTCCAGCGGCGAGCTGTTTCGCGACGGCCTCTTCAGGAGCCGACTACCGTTTGGCATCCGCAACTCGACGGTAGGACTTAGTGATCGCAAAAGTGTGAGACGTAACCGTTGCGATAACGTCTGCGATATCCCTTTGTGAGAACTTTTTAATCGCAAGGCGACGTTCTATGACCGCACGCGCATGGTGGAATACAAGAACCTGTCCAAGAATTGCGTGAGTACGAATGATGGCCTCGCGAGACCCGGGGTCAACACCTGTAAGGCGCGCGATAATTCGAGTCATCGACTCGTGCATCTGACGCAGCAAGCCTTCATAAAGCCTCTCAAACGCCGGAGTTGGGTCAAGCATCTCGCGGAGCACGATTCGGGAGATGACGACACGGTCAGTCCCGCCTAGAAAAAAGCGCGTCATGTTTGCGATAAACAACCCTAACACTCTTTCACACTGCCTATAAGGCATTGTCGTCTCATTTGACGTAAGCTTTAGCTCCTTGAAAAAGCCACGCATTTCGCGATTCACGCTTACAGCAATATGGTCTAAGCATGCCGCGTAAAATGCTTCTTTCCCTGCAAAGTAATAGGCAATAGCTGCATGGTTCACTCCTGCTGCCTTGGCTATCTGCCTTGTTGACACTCCTTCATATCCATACGTGCTAAATGCCTCAAGCCCTGCCCGAACAAGCTTGTCCTTTGATAGGACAGGCATCCGTATCGAATCACCCATGCTCTTCTCCCCGCAATTATTCAACTATAACCGATAGCTAACGCTAGTCAACCACTTGGTTAATCCACATGGTTGACATTCGCTATGCCGGCTCGTATTGTCCCCTGACTCTCTAACACAGGAGCAATCACCTCGTCGCTATGAGAGTTGACTTAAGAAAAGGGATTCCGAATATGAGATATGTTGTGGCCGCCAAGGTAGCTGACGTTTTGCCAGGTCAAATGAAGTCCTTTTCGGCCGAAGGAACAAAGATACTAATTGCAAATGTGGGCGGGGCGTTTTTCGCCATTCAACAGAAGTGCCCTCATATGGGGGCCAATCTTTGCAAAGGCACGCTAGTTGGTGGAGTAGTAACCTGCCCGAAGCATTCTGCAAGCTTTGACGTGGAAAGTGGCGAAGCTCTTGAAGGACCATTCATTCTCTTTCGGAGACTGAGAACAAAGAAGGCGCTTACTTATCCGGTAAAACTTGAGGGCGACTCAGTGCTAATCGGATTATGGCAATAACCGACTGCTAATGCTAGTCAACCACTTGGTCAATCCATATGGTTGACATTCGCCATGCCGGCTCGTATTGTCCGCTGACTATCTAACACAGGAGTAATAACCTCATCGCTACGAGAGTTGACTTAAGGAAAGGGCTTCCGAATATGAGATATATTGTGGCCGCCAAGGTAGCTGACGTTTTGCCAGGTCAGATGAAGCCATTCTTGGCCGAAGGGAAAAAGATATTAATTGCGAATGTAGGCGGGAAGTTTTTCGCTATGCAACAGAACTGCCCTCATATGGGGGGCAATCTCTGCAAAGGTCAGCTCGTCGGTCGCGTAGTAACTTGCCCGACGCATTCTGCGCGCTTTGACGTGGAAAGCGGCAAAGCTCTTGAGGGACCAAAACTTCTCTTTTGGAGACTCAGAACAAAGAATGCGGTCACTTACCCGGTAACAATTGAGGGCGACTCAGTCTTAATCGGCTTATAGCTGTCGTTTTAAACAATCATGAGGCTCTTATGTCGGACACCCCAGTTTTGATAGTAGGTGCTGGTCCAACCGGACTAGTGTTGGCATTGAGCCTGACCCGGCAAGGTATTCCTGTGCGCATTATAGATAAAAACCAGGGACCAGGCGAGGCGTCACGGGCAATTGTCGTGCATGCGAGGACGTTGGAATTTTATGATCAGCTTGGTTTTGTCGACGACATAGTGAGCAAAGGAATAAAAGTAGAGACGATTCATCTCCGTGAAAACAAAAAAGAATTTGCACACTTCTCATTGAAAGATATGGGCAACGGTCTTAGCCCTTTTCCTTTCGCGCTAAGCCTTCCGCAAGACGACCACGAAAAGGTGCTTGTAGATCAGCTCAAGAGAGCTGGCGTCAACATTGAATGGGGTACCGAGCTTAAAAGCTTCACGCAGGATCGACTTGGCGTACGCGCGATTCTTGACAAAGCCGGAACTGAGGAAGTCACGGCCGCTTCCTATTTGTGTGGCTGCGACGGCGCTCACAGTCGGGTACGCAAGCAGCTCAATATAGGCTTTCCCGGGGGGACTTACGACAAGTTATTCTATGTTGCAGATGTAAAGACAAATAGGGAAAGTGGTTCCGGCCTATCCTTACAGTTGGGCTCTCAAAGTTTTGTTTTGATGGTCCCTGTTCGGACCAGCGGTTCGCACCGCCTGATAGGAACTGTGCCTGCGGACCTCGCATCCAAAGAACAGCTGAGCTTTGATGATTTACGTCAGACAGTTGAGCCGGTGATCGGCACAACAGTTGACTCTGTCAACTGGTTTTCGACTTATCGCGTTCATCACAGAGTCGCTGACAAGTTTAGGGAAGGTAGGAGCTTTCTTCTGGGGGATGCAGGACACCTGCATAGTCCCGCTGGTGGACAAGGCATGAATACGGGTATTGGGGATGCAGTAAATCTTTCGTGGAAGTTGGCTAAGGTAATTGGCAAACAGGCAGACCCTTCATTGTTGGACACTTACGAAACTGAACGTATTAGCTTTGCCCGAAAGCTTGTTGCGTCCACAGATAAGGCTTTTGACGCAATGGTGGGAGGCGGGTTAAGAGGCACATTTACCCGCGCCGTATTGGTGCCTTATCTCGTGCCTTTAATGGCGGGGTTTTCAGGGCTGCGCAGGAAAATCTTTACGACTGTCTCCCAGGTCACAATTAATTATCGCCATAGCTCGTTAAGCGAAGGAAAGGCTGGTCACCTTGAAGGGGGCGATCGCTTGCCATGGATTAGCGAGCCACAGAGTGACAATCATAAGTGTCTTCAGAGGATGAATTGGCAGGTTCATATCTACGGTGACGCGAGCCCAGCCTTTGTTAGCGAGGTTAAAGCCTTGGGGGTTGACTTATATGCGTTTCCCGACAAGGCCTCCGCAAGGAAGGCTGGCATTAAGCCGGACGGCGCTTACTTGATAAGGCCTGATGGATATGTGGCCCTCGCTATGCGCCGGCAAGACGCGACGCCTCTAAAGAACTTTATCGAGAAGCATGGACTCGTTTTCAAACAGGCTAATGCGAAGAAAACTATACAGGCGGGTCCTGCACCCTGAAGGCAAAGAGTCACTTACATTAATAGCGCATGCTGGCCTGATAAGACACGAATTGTGGGAAGAGCGGAACCATGACAAATAGCCCCAGGTCAATCTGTCCTCGCAAGGCAGCTTTGGCATTTGTTATGGTGCTGTCGCTCACGTCATGCAATGACGACGATAAAAGCCATTTCCAAGGGTACGCCGAAGGCGAATATGTCTATGTCGCAACCTCGGTAGCGGGCAGACTTGACAAGCTGGCGGTAAGCCGTGGCGAAACGGTGGCGTCGAATGCGCCGCTATTCGAACTGGAACATGCGAATGAGACTGCTGAAGTGCAGCAGGCAAAAGCGCAGCTTGAGGATTTGCAAACCGGCAAACGCAAGGAAGAAATCGACGTACTGCAGGCGCAACTCGAACAGGCGATCACTGCTGAAAGATTATCCGCTACTCAAGTTGCGCGTGATGAGGAACAACACAATATCGGGGCTATCTCCCAGGCGCAGCTCGATACGAGCGCCTCCACGCATAATCGCGACAAAGAGCATGTCGATGAGCTGCGTAACCAGCTAAAGACGGGCGAGCTACCGGCGCGGGCAGACCAAATCCGTGCCGCCGAGGCGACGCTGGCCCAGGCGCAGTGGAGACTTTCGCAGAAATCAGCAAGTGCCGGTCAAGCCGCGCTGGTGTTCGATACATTATTCGTGCCAGGCGAATGGGTTCCTGCAGGAACGCCTGTCGTATCGCTGTTGCCCCCTGGCAATATCAAGGTGCGTTTCTTCCTGCCGGAAAAAACGGTGGGCGCGCTGAAAGCGGGACAGGCGGTGACGATACACTGCGATGGCTGTGCGAAAGACGTGCCAGCGCAGATCACCTATATCTCGCCTGAGCCGGAATTCACTCCGCCGGTCATCTACAGCAATGAAGCGCGCTCCAAGCTGGTGTTTATGACCGAAGCCAGGCCAAGGGGGGAGGATGCTAATTTGCTGCATCCCGGCCAGCCGATTGAGGTGCACGTGAATGAACGATAGCCTTGCCATCGACGTTCGCGGCTTAAATAAGCATTTCGGCGATAAGCATGTCGTGCGCGATGTGTCCTTGCAGGTCGCGCGCGGCGAAATTTTCGGGTTCCTGGGGCCGAACGGCAGCGGCAAGACTACCTCAATCCGTATGATGTGTGGGCTGCTTACGCCCGATTCCGGTGAGGGTACATGCCTCGGCTATGACATCATCACGAAAAGCGAAGAGATCAAGCGGCGTGTAGGATACATGACCCAGCGTTTTTCCATGTGGGAAGATCTGACTATCCGTGAAAATCTCGATTTCGTCGCCCGCATGTACGAGATGCCTGACCGGAAGCAATGTGTTGATCAAACCCTGAAACAACTTGGCCTTCAGGATCGCGAATCACAGTTGGCCGGCGCGTTATCGGGTGGCTGGAAGCAGCGCATGGCTCTTGCTGCCTGCATGTTGCACAAACCACAAGTATTACTGCTTGATGAACCGACGGCGGGTGTTGACCCCAAGGCGCGGCGGGATTTCTGGGAAGAACTGCAACAGTTGGCGGCAACGGGCATTTCCGTATTAGTCAGCACGCACTACATGGACGAAGCCGAGCGCTGCAACAAGCTGGCCTATATTTTCAATGGCCAGCTCATCGCGCAGGGCTCCGCCAAGGAAGTCATCGCAAGCCAGCATATCAGCACGTTCGCCGTTCACGGCGGTGATCTGCCCGCATTAGCGCAGGAACTGAAGGGCAAACCAGGCGTCGATCAGACCATTACTTTCGGCGACGCATTGCATGTGAGCGGTGAAGATGAAGAGGCGCTGAAAAAGACCCTGTCGGCTATCGATGCCAAGTACAAGGTACAGCCGATCGATACCAGCTTGGATGATGTATTTATCCATCTGGTGAGCACCAAGGGTGCACCGGGCGAAAAAGGAACTGCATGAAGGCACATGCAGATACCAAAGATTCCTCTCAAGGATTCTCTCTCTCCCGCTGGTTTGCAATCGCGCGGAAGGAGTTTATTCAGCTCAAGCGCGACCGGCCTACACTCGGCATGATTGTGGGCATTCCCCTCATTCAGATGTTCTTATTCGGATTTGCCATCAACACCGATCCCAAGCACCTGCCTACCGCTATTGTTTATGCTGACCAGAGTATCTTTACCCGCAGTTTTATTGCGGCGATGAAGAACACAGAATATTTCACGTTCGTGGATAAGGCATGGGACGAACCCAGTGCGAAAGAAGCCCTCACCACAGGTACGGTGCAATTCGTCATCACTATCCCGGTGGATTTCACCCGCAAGATTCTGCGCGGCGAACATCCCGATCTGTTAGTAGAAGCGGACGCCACCGATCCCACGGCGATCGGCAACGCGGCAGCAGCGGTGGAAGCGTTGGCCGGTTCCGTGATACAGAGGGATTTACCCGGCACGGCGCAGGTGCTTTCTGGCGGCAATTCGACTTCCTACGGTGTCGTGCTGCACAAACTTTATAATCCCGAAGGCATCACAACATACAACATTATTCCTGGCCTGATGGGACTCATCCTAACCATGACGCTCGTCATGATGACGGCGGTCGCCATCACCCGCGAGCGCGAGCGTGGCACCATGGAAAATCTGCTGGCGATGCCGGTAAGACCCTTTGAAGTCATCAGCGGCAAATTGGTTCCTTATATTTTTATCGGGCTTATTCAGTCCACCATTATCATTGTTGCCACCCGTTTCTTGTTTCACATACCGTTCCTTGGCAGCCTTACCCTATTGTTCATTATGATCCTGCTGTTCATTGCCGGAAATCTTGCTCTCGGTATTACCTTGTCTTCTTTTGCACGCAATCAAATGCAGGCGATGCAGATGAGTATGTTCACGATATTGCCATCCCTCCTCCTTTCTGGTTTCCTATTCCCCTTCAAGGGTATGCCTGTGTGGGCGCAAACTATCGGCGGCGTGGTTCCCCTTACTTACTTCACGCGCGTGGTGCGCGGCATCATGCTTAAGGGCAGCGGCTGGACGGAACTATGGCCGAATATCTGGCCGCTATTGGTTTTCAATGTGGTGGTGCTCACGATTGGCATCACTTTTTACCGAAAGACGCTGGATTGACGCCATGCAAATGAGAATAACGGCCCGGCTTATGCCGCCCCTTCTTGCCGTCCTCCTTGGCGGGTGTACTGTGGGACCTGATTTCCTGAGACCGGCCGCGCCTGTGACCGACCACTATACGGCCAGTCCGTTACCGGCCAAAACAAAGGGCGCAAACTCCGCGGAAGGCGAAGAGCAGATTTTTGTTACGGGGCAGGATCTGCCCGCCGATTGGTGGAAGCTATTCCATTGCGAGGCACTGAACGGACTGGTTCAGCAGGCGCTGGCTAAAAGTCCCGGGGTTGCCGCCGCCGAAGCCACGCTGCGCCAGGCGCGTGAGAATTCGAAAGCGCAGGATGGCGCGGTCTTCCCGCAAATTGATCTCAATGCCTCCGACACCCGCGAGAAGTTTTCGGCCGCTGGGTTCGGCCAAGCGCTTGCCATTCCGCCGAGTATCTTTAACCTCTACAATGCCTCAGTCAACATTTCGTATAATCTCGACCTGTTCGGCGGTACACGGCGTGCAATCGAAGGATCGGCAGCGGAAGTCGAGTATCAGTCTTACGAGCTCAAAGCTGCCCACCTTGCACTCGTCTCCAACCTAACGACGACGGCATTCAAGGAAGCCGCGTTGCGAGGCCAGTTGGAGGCGACACGCGGGATGATCGATGCGCAGGGTAAGCAGTTATCAATAATGGAGAAGCAACTGGCGCTGGGAGGAACAGCGCGAGCGGATGTTATTGCAGAGCGAAAGCAGTTTGAGCAGACGAAAGAGACGCTGCCTCCGATTGAAAAAGGGTTGGAGCAGGCACGCAACCAGCTTGCCGTCTATGCGGGAAAGTTACCTAGCGAAAGTAACTTGCCAAAATTCCAACTGGCAGACTTCACCCTGCCGCGTAAATTGCCGGTGAGTCTTCCTTCGTCGCTGGTGCGCCAGCGTCCTGACATCCGTGCTGCTGAAGCGAAGCTGCACGAAGCCAGCGCCGAAATTGGCGTTGCAACCGCCAACCTATTCCCGCAATTCAAAATTTCAGCGGCATATGGGCCGGAGACAACTGAAGCCCACGAGTTATTCAACAGTCACTCGATAGTATGGTCTCTTGCCGGATCAGTGACACAACCGCTCTTTCATGGTGGTGAGTTGAAGGCAAAGCGTCGCGCCGCCAAAGCCGCATATGACCAGGCGGCTGCCAACTATCGGCAGACCGTGCTCCAGGCCTTTCAGAACGTGGCCGATACCCTGAAGGCACTGGAGGCCGACGCACGAACACTTGAAGCGTGCGCTGCAGCAAATACACAGGCCAAGGCTGCATGGAAGATAACAAAGCAGCAAAATAACCTGGGAGGGGCAAGCAATCTGACCTTGCTGGATGCCAGGCGCCAATACCAGCAGACACGCTTCGATCTTGCCCAAGCTCAGGCGGCTCGTCTCGCCGACACGGCCGCGCTGTTTAGTGCGCTCGGTGGCGGCTGGTGGAACCAGAGAGGCACACAATAGACCCCTTTTTGGGGACACCATGAGTACCAAGCTTGCAGTTGTCACCGGTGGTTCCAAAGGGATCAGCGCCGGTATTGCCAAGAGTCTAGCTGGATTGGGGAAGCGACAGGGAAGTCCGCATGAAATTCAAGCCGGGAGACATGTTGCCGACGACGGAAATGAAAGCCGTCACCGGGGAGGCCATACATCTTCCCAATCTAGAGCGCCTCATCCACCTACAATTCCGGCGCTTTGTTGATTGTCCGATCTGCAACACGCACATCGCCGAATTCAGGATGCGCGCACGAGAGATCGAAGCGGCGGGCATCGAGGAAATAATCGTGTTTCATTCCTCGCCGGCATCGATCCGCTCATATCAGAAGGACATCCCCTTTTTGATGGTGGGCGATCCCAAGAAGGGTTTTTATAGAGAATTTGGGGTCGAAACTTCATTCCGCTTCATGAGCCTGAAGGCCCTGGTGGCCGGCATGCGCGGAATGGCGCAAGGGCATTTTGGCCTGCGGCCTTCCGGTGGCCCATTGGGCCTCCCGGCCGACTTCTTGATCTCGTCCTCCGGACGGATGAACGCGGTGAAGTACGGCACTGATGCCTATGACCAGTGGTCCGTTGATGAGCTGCTCACCCTCACCAAGGGCGTTAGGGCTCAAGCCAGCTAAGCACCTCGAATAACCGATTTGGTAAGGTCAGCGCCAGCAGTCAAAATCTTTCTGCGAAAAACAGGATCTTGCAGTCGTTTTGACGGCTGAAAGTGAATTGACGAAAACTACTCTTCAACAAGCGCGTTAGGCGCTGTCGGCTATTCGAGCTCACAGTGATCCCCCAACCGCCCCGTGTAGGGCTGAAAGTTCAGCGTCTTTGACATCATGAGTATGTGGGCGTGTACTTTCATGTATGTCATGCCGTCGGTTTCAACTTCGCTGTTGAGCGCCCTATCCATGTCCGGTGGCTGCATGTGGCCGACCCATTTGTGGGAATTCCCATTCCACAAGAAGTCTTTGAGCAGAGTCTTTCCACAAATCTCTTCGGGTTTATGCTTCCCGTTCTTTGGAGCACCGACCGCAACTCCGCAAAATCCGCCGCCGCATGACTCAACCCTAACTACAAAACCTTCCTCCTTGTTCTGCCACACCCCAGCAGGGATACTGGGCGTTGCTCTCTGAGCGACGCTCACTGTAGTTGCAAACACAAATCCGACCAGTATTGATTTCATTAACATCTGTGCCTCTTCCCGCTTCGAGTTAGTCATTGCAGGCCGATTAACCTGGCCATATCCTCATGGTGCCTTAGGCCAAAACCTATCCAGGCCATAGTCGGGATCAGGGCTTGCACAACAAAGTGATCCCTGATTCGAACATGAGCGGCGATAGCCCCGCCCATCCAACCAGTAACCAGGATTGCCCCGAAGAATGAAGTCTGCGGAACTAGATACAGCAGGACTATCACCAACTTGACGATTCCCAACTTCAACAACCTGTCCCTAGAGAAACCCACGCGCTCCATGTTGTTGACCATCCGGGGGTTGCCCAATATCATCATTACCCCACTAGCCACAACTGGCAGCACCGAAAGGGCCGATACAATCCATCCACCCAGTTCGTAGTTCACAATTGTTTCTCCTCTCCATCGATCAGAATGTGTTTACTCACCACAACCTTGCCGCGTAAGGAGCAAAGCTAGTGGCATAACGAGGTAGGTCGCGCGCAGGACAAAACCGTTCATTTCACCGCCTGAAGCCGCCGTTCATTCGCGCCAAGGCTAAGGAAGCCCGAGGTATTGCGATACCTTGTTTTCAGAATCTCCTAAGGCTCGCGCAAGGCTGAGCTTTGCAAGGTTGAATGCAAGAAGACTGGTGATGGAATCGAGTTCGGCGTTGGCTACAGTTTCCTGCGCTTGCGTCACTTCCACCGAGTCCGCAATTCCCGCCTCCAGGCGCTGCCGCGTGAGATCCAGATTCTCATTCGAAACTTTGCGGTTGCTTTCTGCCACCTGCAACTGGCTGGTCGCGGCCTCCAAATCGAGAAAGGCGCTTTTCACGTCAGTCTTGATGCGTCCTTCGATCTCACTCAACTCCGCGCGCCGTTGGTTGAGGGCAGCCTTGGATTGCTCAATGTCTCCCTCCACTTTGCCGCCCTGCCAAAGTGGAATACGAAGAGTTCCCGTCACGTTGTAGGTTCCCGAGCCTTGCGAAGGATTGACTCCAATGGAGCCATAGTCTGCTGAAACCGAAAGCGACGGTAGGCGCTCTGCCAAGGCAGCGGAGTGTGCTCGTTGCGCGGCGCGCGCGGCTGAGTCCGCGGCTTTCAGATCCGCCCGCGTGGCCAAAGCGGTTCTGACTGCATCTTCATAAATCAGGATGGGCGCCGGGGCGTAGGGAACCTTGTCTGCTAACACGAGGTCGATATTCGGGTCGAGCCCTATGATTCTGGCCAGGTTGATCTTCTGCTTTGCCAGATCGTTCTGGAGCGTTGTGAGCCGCTGTTGCTGCGTTTGATATTCCACCAGATTGCGGTTGACGTCGATCTGCGCATTGAGACCAGCCTCACGGCGTTGGCGCGTCTGCTCATACACGGCTTTTGAAGTTTCGGCCTGAGCCTTTGCAGAGGCCACTCGCGCCTCTGCTGAAAGCACCTGGAGATAAGCGCCACCTACCGCGAGGACAACGAGATCCCGTGCATCTTTCGCGGCCATCTGTGCCGCTTTCAGGTTCTCTTGCGCGGAACGGTAGTTGTTCATTGCTGTTAAGTCCACGACATTCTGAGTCAGCGCTGCGCGCAAATCAAAATAGTTGTAGGGACCTACAACCTGCGGAATGAAGGCAACCCTGAGCCCCTGTGCTGCAAGGCTCGACTTCTGAAGAACCTCCCGCAGCGACCCGCTCAGGTTCGGCAAGAGCGAACTCCTGGCAACCCTCATCTGCCCATGCGCCTGAATGATGCCGTTCATCTGGCCAGTCGCGCCCAGATTGTATTCGAGGCCGCGCTGTATAGCTTCCCGCATGGTAAGGGGCCCAGTAACCGGCTGATTGCTTAGAACGCTCTGCGCGTAGGGGCCCTGGACTGACACGGTCGAGTTCAAGGTGTCTACGCTCTGTGTGGTACCCGGTACGGCGGATTGCTGCGCGGTGACGGACCCGTTTTGACCCGCGCGGCCCGATAGAGGCACCTGGTTGGCTTGCGTGCCACCGCCCGTCGAGCTTTGCTGTGCGGATGCTATGGTCAATGACAATCCGCAGAGAAGAAATGCAGCGTATTTCGTATTCATCGTCATTTGTCGTTTCTCCCAGTCCGCGTCAGCCAAGCTGCTTACGGAATCTCCAAACACTGAATCCCACCAAAACGACGGCAAAGGCGATCAGGGCGGCGAAGTATTGCCATAGTTCTGCGAACGTGCTCCCCTTCAACATGACTCCACGGGTGATAATCCCGAAGTGGCGAATCGGGTTAAGCCAGGTGATCGGCTGAAGCCACGAGGGCATGGCCTCAACCGGAGACAGCGCGCCGGAGAGCGAAGCCAGCGGCGGGTTGACAAAGAAGCTGAGCAGTTGCGCTTGCTGTGCGGAACGGGTGAAGGTGGCAATGAAAGTTCCTATGCCGATACCGCACAGCAGGCACAAGACCGCCCCTCCGAACACAAGCAGAAAACTGCCTCGCATCGGCACGTTGAAGACAAAACGGATCAGTCCGGTCGCCAGAAAGATGACGACCGTGAGGAGCGCGAAGATCGGCGCAATCTTGGCAACGATGATCTCGGTGGTACCAGCGGGCGTCATAAGAAGCTGTTCGACCGTGCCGGCTTCGCGTTCCTTGATCATGGCGGTGGACGCGACGAGAGACCCGTTCAGGATCAGCAATGTTCCGAGCGTCCCGGTGACGATGAACCAATTGCTGATGAGGCCTGGATTGTACAGAAACGCGGGGATCAGATTGACCGTGCCCTTGCGGCTGCGCTGCACAGGCACCGTGTTGACCCTGGCGTGCAGGCCCTTTGAGGCGAGTGTCGCGTTATAGTCCGCCACGACGCCTTCCGCGTACCCCTGGCCGATCGAAGCGGTGTTGGTGTCAACCGCGTTGAGGATCAACTGTATGTTGGTTGGCCGCTCGCGATTGATATCGCGCGCAAAGTCATAGGGGATGACAACAGCGGCATCGAGTTGGCCACGATCGATCGCCGCGCTGATGGTGTTGCCGTCGAAGTAGTAATTCTGGAAAGTGAAGCTTTTGCTCTCGGTAAGCGTTGCAATGAGTTCGCGGCTTTCAGGCGTTTTGCTGTCGTCCTGAATGCCAAGGCGCAGGGCCGTTACGTTCGAATTCAGTGCGAACCCGAAAAGAAGGATCTGCAAAGTAGGCGGCACGACGAGCGAAATCGCAAGGCGCTTGTCGCGGCGGATCTGACGAAACTCTTTCTGGATCAGGACGCGAAGCCGTTTCCAGAAACCGATGACCGGCAGTTCGGAGTTCATGCGTTCACCTGCATCTTTCGCATCGTTCGCCAGCAAAGTAGATAGAAGACGCCCCCAATGACTGCGATCATGAGCACGTTGAACCACATGGCGGGCCATCCACCCCCCTGCAACAGCGCGTCACGAACGATCTTGATGTAGTAGCTGCCCCACACGAGACTTGAGACCCAGCGCAGGCCGCCGGGTATATTTCGCAGCGGATAGATGAGTCCTGACAGCAGGAAAACAAGCAAAAATCCGCCCAGCGAGACAACTTGAATTGCTGCCGCTTGACTTGGGATAGCGGAGCCGACCCATGTCCCGAACGAGGCCACGCAAATGGCATACAGCACAGTAGCAACGATGAATACGGTCGGGTCGCCGGTAAGGTGGAGCCCGAACACTGTGAGCAACAACGTGAGCGACAACACCCACTCGAACATCGCGATGATTGTGAACGCAAGGATCTTGCCGAGGAGGAACTCGTGGACAGAGATGCTCGAAACATAGACCTGGAGTATGGTCTTTTGTTCGCCTTCCTTGGCCATCGCTAAGGAGGCCAGGAGCGGTGGAAACATCGAGAGGCCGAGCACAAAGATGCCTGGTGCGTAGAATTTCTTCGAGTCCCGGCCGGGATTGAACCACAGTCGAATCTGCGGTGTAACCAACGCCGTGGCGGAGCCACCCGCAATCCGCAACTGATACGCACGCGTAATCTGGCCGGCGTAACCGTTCATCTGCTTTGCGGTGTTCGCATCGCCGGCGTCGATCAGGAGTTGGACATCGGACACATTGCCGCGGGCAAGATCGCGCCCAAAATGCTCCGGGATGATCAAGACGCCTCTCGCAGCGCCAGTTCGCAGGACCTGCTCCGGTTGCATGTTCGAGGCCAAGGGAACCACTCGGAACGTGATGGAAGCACGAAACGCATCGATATAAGACCGTGAGGCCGCCGAGCTATCGAAGTCCTGCACCGCAAGCGGCATATCTTTGACGGTCAACGAGAGCGCGTTGCTCAAGAGCAGGATGAGAAAGAGCGGCAACACAAGCGCCAGGACCAGCGCCAGCCGGTCACGCAAGATCTGGGTCAATTCTTTACGGGCTTGCGCAAATATTCGTCTGAACATTAGTCCTCCGCCGCAAACTTTCCACTGGCACGATTCTTTTCGACCACAGCAATAAAGACGTCCTCAAGCGAGTAAGACTCTTCCTGGACGCCATGCACCACGATCCCGGCGTCAGTCAGTAATTTCGTTACGGTGCGTTGACCGGTTTCGGCATCTTCGTCCGTGATCACGTGCAGACGATAGCCAAAGATCGAGACTCGCCACCGGTCCATCTTTTCTTTGAGCATGTCGGCCGCAGCCTGTGGCTTGTCCACCAGAAACTCCAGAAGATGGCCTCCCTGTTGCTTCTTCACACCGCTGGGCGTGCCTTCGGTCACAAGCTCACCTGCCACCATGAAACCCAGACGATTGCACTGCTCAGCCTCTTCGAGATAGTGGGTCGTCACAAGAACGGCCGTACCCACATCAGCAAGCTTGTTGATCATTCGCCAGAAGGCGCGGCGCGCCAGCGGATCAACGCCGGAAGTTGGTTCATCAAGAAATAAGACGCTCGGTTCATGCATGATTGCCGCACCGAAGGCTACGCGCTGCTTCCATCCACCCGGCAACGTTCCGGTAATGAGCGCTTCTTTTCCCTTCAGACCGGAGAACTCCATGACCCAGGCCTTTTTTGCTGCGAGTTCGCTCTGAGGTACGCCGTAGATACCGCCGAAGAACTCCAGATTCTCTTCAATGCTCAGGTCATCGTACAAAGAGAACTTCTGCGACATGTACCCAATCCGTTCGCGGACCGACGACGACCGCAAGCTTCCGCTTTCCCCGGCCAGGGTCATATCGCCAAGGGTCGGTGCCAGCAGACCGCACAGCATCTTGATTGCGGTGGTCTTGCCAGCCCCGTTTGCGCCGAGCAGCCCGTAGATCTCTCCGTATTGAATCTGAAGGTTAATCCCCTTGACCGCCGTGAAGTCGCCGAACTTCTTCGTCAAATGTTTCGCGTCGATGGCGATCTTGCCGCGCAGGTCCTGGTGTGGATGCTCGCCTGGAAATGGTGGGGTGTGCGTCTCCTGGCCTAGTGAGCGTAACGTTGCGACGAACACATTCTCGAGTGTCGGGTCTGCGACCCGGATCTCAGGCGGAGTGCCCTGGTTGAACTTCGAGTCGATCTCGCGACGACCGGCTTCGACATCGCTGACCATGACATCCAGCCTGTCACCGAAGCGTTGCACATCAACGATGGGACCCTTGTCCTTTTCGTCCGTATCGAGACGGTCCTCGGCCTCACTAAGATTGGCAGTGCGGACCTCCATGCGCTTCAAGCCGAGCCCACCGCGCAACTCCGCTGGAGTCCCCATCTGATGAATCTCACCGAGTTGCATCAACGCGACGCGGTGACAGCGTTCGGCCTCGTCCATATAAGGCGTAGCCACGACGATCGTCAGACCGTTGTCCGCGAGGTGAGCCAGCGTGTCCCAAAACTCACGGCGGGACACGGGATCTACGCCGGTAGTTGGTTCATCCAGCAGGAGAACACGGGGCTGGGCGACCAGAGCTGCGACGAGTGAGAGCTTCTGTTTCATGCCACCACTGAGTTTGCCCGCGAGCCGACCAATGAAGCGATCCATGTCGAACATCGAAAGATACTCGTGACCGCGGCTCGTTATCTCCTCCGGCGGAACGCGACGCAAGTCGCCAACATAACGAATGTTTTCCCCGACCGTAAGGTCCGGATAAAGACTAAACGCCTGAGTGAGATAGCCGACCAGGGACCGCGCATCGCGTGACGCCTTACTGTAGATTTCGGTAATACCGGACGTTGCAGACATGACCCCCCCTAGAATCTGAAAGGTGGATGTCTTGCCCGCGCCGTCAGGGCCGATCAGCCCAAAGATCTCTCCGGGCTGAACTTCAAACGAGATGCCACGCACCGCCTCCGTGTCGCCGTACTTCTTCCAGAGGTCGACGACCCGCACAGATGCTCGCTCGGCCCCCGGCGAGGACAAGACCCGAGTTTCTTCAACAACAGTGCTCATAGTTGCTAATCCAATTCCGCTACTGTGAAATCGCCATTACTGCTGCTTTGAGTGCGGGGGCCACTGATCGCCCTGGACCAGGATCTCCCCATCGGCAGGCATACCCGGCTTGGCGTAGCCAAACCCTGCTTTCAACTGGAGCTTAAGACCGACGACCTGCTTCACGCGATCATCCTTGAAGTAAGTGTTCTCGGGTGTGAACGTCATCTGCGGATCGATTCTCGCAACGAACGCCTCCAGAGAACTGTTGGTCGCCGAGTCGAGATAGATGCGTGCAGACTGACCCAGCTTGACCTTCCCTATCTGTCCCTCCGGGATAAATCCCCGAAGATACACTTTAGTGAGGTCGATCATCGTTACGACCGCCGTCCCGGCAGCGATCACCTCGCCAGGCTCCGCAGCGCGCGTGACGATGGAGCCGTCGAACGGGGCGCGAATGACGAGATCCTGGCGGTTAGCCTGTGCTTCAGCGAGCTGTGCACGAGCCCCAGTTAACTGGGCTTGCGCGCTCGTGACTTCCGATGCTTGCTGTAATATCTGGCTCTGCACCCCAGCCGTCGCCGCATTGCGGATGGCCGGATTGGCGAGGCTGGCATTCGCAAGGACCAAGGCACCCTGTGCTGCTTCGACACGCTGCTTTACTGCGGCAACCGCGGCTACCTGTGCATCTGCCTTCGATGCAGCCTCTTTGCCTTGACGCTCCGAAACGGCTCCGGACTTTGCGAGCCGCGTATAGGCCTGACGATCAAACTCGGCAAGTTGAAGGTTCGAGTACTGCTGAGCGTAGTCGGATTTTGCTGCCGCAAGATCCGCTTCGGCTTGCTGAACACGACCTGCCGCATCCCCTTTGGACTGTGTTGCCTGGAGTTGGTTTTGAATCAGTTGCTGTTTCAGTACTCCGATTTGCGCCTGCGCCGCGTTCACGCGAGCTTGTGCCTGCTCCACTGTAGCCTTCGCCTGATTTTCGCGGTCACGAATCTGAGCGTCGTCGAGGACGGCGATCACAGCTCCCTGATGAACGCTGTCGCCCTCGCGAAAGCGAACTTCCAGAATGCGTCCGCTCGTTTTACTCGCAACTGCCGAGTCGTCGCCCTCGATACGGCCACTTAACTGAACAACCTTGTCGGAGACGCCCGGTCCGCGAAGAACCATCCAGAGCACCAACGCGCCAATCGCCAGCAAAACAACAACTCCAATGCGAATGAGCCAAACACGCCGGTTGTGTTTCTTCTCGGCACCGTTTTCTGGAGTCTCTTTCGATGTCACGACGGGGCTCTTGCCGCTTGAGGGTGCACCGGTCCCTGATTCCTTCGTCTCTTGATCCGTCACTTCGACCTCCTCGTTGTGCTCTTCTGCGGATGAGCAGGATGAGCACTCTTACCAATCTCTTTCAATGCAGCGATCGAAAACTCCGCGATGTGGCTTGCGATCTCTTCGATGGCCTCTTGTGTCATCTTCCAGTCTGGCCAGAGCAATGCGATCACGGGACGGGCGTGGATGTAGTGGATGACTTGCGCGATGATGCTGTGCGCACACATTCGAGTCTTCATGTCCTGTGGAGGCCGGCCGATGATTCGGCCGACGATGGTGCAGAGCAAAGTGACATTCGGTCGAATCACATGCTCTACCACCGCGGTAAGTCCGGGGGTGGGATTCGCCAACTCGTGCGCCATGACCTTGACATACCAAGCCGGGCGATCCGGATCGGTGAGTTGCCGAAATATCCCGAACAATAATGCACGAAGCGCCTCTTCCGACGTCTTGGTCGCAAGCAGCGCCTCGACGGCAGGCTGCTCTCTTTTTATGACTGCGGCCTTAAGAATCTCGGTGTAGAGCGCCAGCTTGTCACCGAAGTGATAATTTACAGCCGCAATATTGGCGCCCGCCCGCCTGCAGATTTCCCGGGTGGTCGCGGCCTGATACCCGACCTCCGCAAATACTTCTCCCGCGGCCTGGATCAGCTTGGTCCGCGTCGCATCCTGATTTAATTCCTGAGGAATGGCCGTCATGTCTCTCACCACCTGCTTGAAATCTAAAATTCAAACAACCGCGATATTCCCAAACCAGCTCTGTGTGGTGTACTAACGTCCGCAGATCATTCGCGTGAATCACCGAGCCGCTTTTCAATCTGGCCCCCTGCTGCATGCTTTCTCCGGGGCCATTATTCGAGTACTTGCCGATAGTCGCCACCGCCTCATGGATAGATTTCGAAAGGTGTTCAGAACTTCAACTCGAACTCTTCGCAAAACGACGTCAGCCGATTCGTTATGTCCGTCTGCGGCAGGATAAGGGCTATGTATCCGTCAGGCCGGATCAGCAGAGAAACGTCTTTCTTGAAGCCGGCTTTCTCTGCGACTTCCGTCCATGCGAATGTGTGCAATGGCAGTTGCAGCTTGGAGCACGTAGCGCGAAGGCTGTCGTCGGCTGTTCCGTAGACGTGCGCTTGCCAGTCGAGCGAAGACAATGGCGCGAAGTTATCGGTTCCGTCATCGATCCAGGGGAGTCGATCGCCACCGCGTAACTCGCCACGGCTCCCGTCGCTTATCTCGCTGTCTTCATACTCAATTTCGGTCTGAGAGACCGCCTTGAAGAAGGCATGCTGCCCCGCCTTGAACTTAGACGCCAGCGCTATAATCCCCGGAATGAGATAGCGACGGCCAAGAGAGCCAAGCGGTCCGGCGGAAATAATAACGTTGAATGCCTCGTCCGTTGTTCGGACCAGGCTTCGAGCGAACTTAATCCGTTCTGTTTCGTAGCTGTCCAGCAGCGACTGGCCTGCTCGACCTTGGGAGACCTGTGCAAGCTTCCATCCAAGGTTGATCGCATCGCCGATGCCAGTATTCATCCCCTGGCCGCCAGTGGGACTATGCACATGGCCCGCGTCCCCGAGGAGGAAAGCCCTCCCTTGCCGGAAGTGGTCGGCGACCCGGTGATGCACTTTATAGGTTGAGAACCAATTCACTTCCGAGACTTTCACGTTCATGAATGGCTCAACGTGTCCTCGAATATCTTCGTAGGTCAGGTCTTCGCGACCGTTCAGCTCTTCGGGAACAACTCCGATCAGCCGTTGCACGCCTCGGGACCTGACAGGCGTCAAAAGATCGAATCTCTTCGAGCCGAGATACACTGTGAAATCACGCTGGAAACCCTGCTCCAGCTTCACATCCGCGACGTAGTAGAGTTGCGGATAGGTCCCTCCGGCAAAGCCAATTCCAAGTTGCTCGCGAACGACACTGTGTCCTCCATCGGAGCCACAGATGTAACTAGCACGCACCTCAGACACGGCGTCTGTGTCGGGGTACTCCAATTTTGCCGTGACACCAGTTTGGTCCTGAGTAAAGCTGACCAGTTTTGTTTGCCATTCAACTCGGCCACCGGCTTCCTCAAGTTTGCGAACGAGCAGTCGTTCATGGTCGTCCTGTGGGTACGCGAGAGGAAACGCAAACGGCGTCAGATGTTCTCCGAAGTCAGTGAACCTGAACGACACGAGTTCGTGACTCTCTCCGTTCTCCCCGCCTTCGCGGACGTGCGCCGCCTCGACCTTAACACCGGCCTCGACAACCTCGTCCGCGAAGCCGTACTGGCGATAGAATTCGAGGGTTCGAGCCTGCACAACCATCGCTCGGGAGTGTTCCCCAGGTCCTTCTTTTTCATCAATGAGGCGGAAGGGTACACCTCGTCGCGCAAGACTGAGCGCAAGATTCAGACCCGTGGGCCCCGCACCGATAATCAGAACTGGAACCGTCTTGTCTGTTTCGTGAGGCATCATAGACTCCTTTTCACTGCGCCAGTGCGCTCAGGCAATCTTTGAATGAATCAAACGCTCGCATATGATTCGCGAATAAGATCCGAATGCAACCCTGCTTCATTGCACCGCCTCCAAGGAGAACTTGAGCCCGCGTCTGCACGGTTTCCGCCAGCAACTCCTCGGGGACATCCCTCTCGCATCCGCCACTCCAGCATGGTGCCAAGCAACGACGCCGAAGAGCGTTTCGGCCATGGAGGCGGGCGAATGTCTTGTCACGAATGAAGTCGTTGATTGCTTCAGCGAGGACGCCGAGCGCCTGTTCGCGGGTAAGAACCTCGGTATATAGCGGCAAATTGTCGCGGAAGTGATAATTGACTGCCGCGATGCGGCCTGGATCAGCATGGTCCGCGTCGCATCCTGATCGAGTTTGGACGTTGTGTATCCCATCACCTGCTTGAAATATCAGATTAAAGCAACTGCTTGAAAAATGTCAAGAGGCAGACCAATCTTCCCGTCAATCAACCGCCGAAGAAGCAAGTTCTGGTTCAATGGCTGTTCTTACGGAAAGTGACCGCTTCCTTGCCGAACCTCTTGTTGTGAATGATAAAGGACGTTATCATTCATAAGAATGTTCGACGCCGTCCTCCCCCTGCTCCAGCCCTATCGAGGCCTGACGGGACCGCCCCCGGCGGTCGTCAGGTTATGGGGAGAGGGCAGCCGGGGTATCTGGATCGACAATTCCTGGGGGCCGGCTGTGCCCTACCCGCCCGTCGACCATGCGGATGGCGCCCGGAACCACGGCTACATGCGCACAAAGCGAGATGTTGCGGCGATCCGGCGAATTCCCGAAGTCGCGGACTTTCCCGCCCTCGGAGAGCTCCTTACCAGCATCAACGCTCTGGGATCGCCGATCGAGAGCGTCGGCTGCGAGAAAGCGCTCACGCCCTCCACCACCGTGCCAGGCGCAACGGTGTTGTTGGGATCATACGTCGATGTCATCTTTACTGACGCCAGTCTGAATGACGCCCCCGAAAACGCTCTGCTGCTTGCCTGCCACCTCGCGTCTGCGATCGACGGGTGCGAAAAGTGGTGGGCAGATGTTTCGATGGTCCTGCAGAGGATGCGCTTTCTTGCGGGCACAAGTCTCCCCTGGGGATTAATGATGCAGATCAAAAACTACGGGCGTACCGAGGACGAGGCGCGCAAGTGCTGGGCGGAAACTGCCAAACGCCTGGCCAAGGCCGTCGCAGCGCTGCCGCAGGATTTCAGATGGAGCGAGGCCCAAGCGGCAGCCGGAGGGCTGCTCTGAGTGGAGGTTCTCACTTACCGGCAGATCAGCTTCGACACCGCCCACATCGCGCCCGGTCGGCCGGTCAAAGCAACGTTATTCGAAGCAGCCCCGTACCCCTACGTCGACGGCTCAACCCGCGTCACCGAATTTGACGAAAAGCCCCTCGTCCGCTGGCTCATGATGACTTTACCCTCCCGCGAGATCATCCTTGGCGAGCTTGGTCTGCCGGCCACCGCTTTCTATCGCCCCGAGGTTGTGCGCCCATTCTACGCACCGGGCCAAGGCGACCTTGATCTGGTCCTTTGTCCGCAATTAAATCCGCGCGAGGGCTTCGCACTGGAATGCAAGCGCGTCAAGGTTGAGAGCGTGAACGAAGGCCAAGACAGAATCAACAAGCTCCAAGACATTGCTGGCGGCGTGCGCCAGGCCAACAAGCTGTACAACGGACCCTTCGCGTTTTTTCAAACCTATCTCGCGATCATCACCGAAGTCGAGGCCTCTGGCCAAGAGGCGATTAATATCCCGAACCGCGGCGTCCGTTCCCACACGACGCCACAACGCGGCGACACCCGAACAACGACCTTCAGCCAAATCGTCGAGTTTCCCGGCAGGGCCGAGCTTCACAATGATGTCGGTATCATCTTTATAGAGATCGTCCAGTCATCGCGGCTCTCCATCGACAAGCAGGCGACTATCAGGGTCTGCGTCTATCGGCGCGCTCAGCGGCGCGATCAGTGTAACGGCGTCACCAACCGCATCAGGGAGATCATCCAATGAGCAGTAACATCGTGCTCTCTACCCAGACGCAGCCGGTTTCGAACGAAATCAGTCTCCCGTCTCTCTACTGTCCGGACGCCGGCACCACCCGGCGCGTCCTTGAGTTCTTCACCGTCAATATTCGGAACCCTCACACCCGGAAAGCCTACGGGAAGGCGGCCGGGGAATTCGCCTCCTGGTGCGAAGACCACGGCATCGCCCATCTGCGGGACGTGCAGCCCACGCACGTCGCCGCCTACATCGAGGAACTGCAGCGCCGCATAGCAGCGCCTTCAGTAAAGGTCCAACTCGCCGGTATCAGGATGTTGTTTGACTGGCTCGTCATCGGCCAGATCATTCCGATGAATCCGGCCAGCGCCGTGCGTGGTCCAAAGCACTCCGTGAAGAAAGGCAAAACGCCTGTGCTCACCGCCGAGGAGGCCCGCATCTTGCTCGACGCGATGGATACATCGAGTGTCGTGGGCTTACGCGATCGCGCCTTGATCGCACTCATGACATTCACTTTCGCCCGCGTCGGCGCGGCCGCCGGAAAGATGCGCGTTGAAGACGTCTACATCCAGGGCCGCCGCAAATGGATACGGCTGCATGAGAAAGGCAGCAAGCGTCACGAGATGCCCTGCCATCACAAGCTCGAAGCGTGCCTCGATGACTACATCGAAGCGGCGGGCATCAAGGGCGACCCGAAAGGGTTTTTGTTCCGAACCACCGAAGGACAGTCTGGAAAGCTCACCGACCGCCCTATGGGGCAGCCCGACGTTTACCGAATGATCGGTCGACGCGCTGTGGACGCCGGCATCGAGACAAAGATCAGTTGCCACACTTTTCGCGCCACCGGCATCACGGAATACTTACGAAACGGTGGCAAGCTTGAGATTGCGCAGCAGATGGCGAACCACGAGAGCGCGCGGACCACCGGCCTCTACGACCGGCGCAACGACCAGGTCTCGCTCGATGAGGTTGAGCGCATCCTGATTTAAGGGCGGTTCCGATGAATATCTTTATTGATGAAGCCGGGCCGTTCATCCCGCCCCAGGGAAAACGCCGCTATTCTCTAGTGCTCGCCCTTGTCGTCCCGGACGCCACGCAAGCGGAGCTGTTCTACCAATTCCTGCGCCTCCGCGACAGTTGGCCGCAGCAGGCCATCGAGGTCAAAGGCAGCAAGCTCAACGAAGACCAGGCCGCGCAAGTCATGGAGCTGTTGGCCGCGCACGGCGCCATCGCGGAATATTACGCGATCGACATGGCGCTGCATCCGGCCGAGGTCATCAATGAATTCAAAGAGCGCCAGGCAGGCGCGATAACAGCGAACCTTACCTCCGAACACGCCGAGGCGGTCGCGCGGCGCCTGCACGAGGATGCCGAGAAGATTCGCAACTTGGCGAATCCCCTTTTTGTACAGGCGTTCGTAACGATCCAGCTCACCCTTGACATGATCGATGTGGCCATCAATTACCATGCCCAGCGACTACCTGAGGAACTCGGGCGATTCGCATGGATGATCGACCGGAAGGACCGCACCGTCACCGAAATGGAGCAACTCTGGTCGACGCTGATGTTGCCCATGGGAGAATCGCGCAGCGCGCTGCATCCCTATGCCAGGGTGGAGGGCTTCGATTACAGCCACTTCGCCAAGTACGAACTTGACGAAACGACGGCCGACGAAAAAATGAAGCGCCATCTGAAATGGATGCGGGAGACGCTGCCATCCTCGAAACCCCGAACGGGGCCGCTACGCTGTATCGATGCGAAGCGCCTGTGGACGGAAGAGCGCGCATTTGAAGATTCCGCGAGCAACCTCGGCCTGCAGCTCGCGGACATCGCGGCCTCCACACTATGCCGAGCCTTGAATGGAAACCTTCAACAGAAGGGCTGGCAACCCATCGCGAAACTCCTTATTCGCAAAAAGACAGCTCCCTTCCTCCAGCTCGGCAAGGCCGCGGCTGGCCAGCACCCGCCGCTGGACCCGCGGGCCGCATCCGTCTGGCGCACCCTCGACGCCAAGAGTCAGGCGATGGTTGTCGAAACAGACCAGCCGGTGAAAGGCACGCAATAAACCCGGGCCCGACGCCTAAGACGGTTTTCGAGGTCGGCAATGGCAGCAAGATGTACCCAATCGATGGGGGCCGCCCTCCAGCGGTGGATCGAGCGGCGCCGGCGGGAACGGAAGGGTCCGAAAGAAATTCTGTTCAGCAGGCGGCCGACGTTGCTTCAACTCCCGCAACCCTTCACGCGCCCAAATCCTGCGCCATTCCCTACGTCTCTCTTTCTCGTCAGGGCTTCATCATTATTGCTTCGACCGTAGCCGCGCGCGCGGCCCGGTCAACGGGCGGCCCGCTCCATTCGCTAGCGCTCCCGTGTTGCCCGTTTCCTCGGTTCCCGAGTGACCTGGCCGCTTGTCCGCGCGGCTTATGTCTTCGCGTTGATGAACCCCAACGAAGGAGACGAACATGAAACTACTTACCGCAGAAATAGAGGGGCGCCTTCTGGCGAACGGCCGCGAGCAGGAGCCGGTGCGCGGCACCGACGCCGAAATCGACTTCTATCCCGTCGTGAAGCTCTTTACACCAGACGCTGGCTGCACCTGGCTGCTGACAGAGATCGATCCAGAAAACCACGACACTGCTTTCGGCCTCTGTGACCTCGGAATGGGCTACCCGGAACTCGGCTCCGTGAGCCTCTCGGAACTCGCCGACGTGCGCGGCGGCCTGGGACTTCCTATTGAACGCGACCTGCACTTCAAGGCGGACAAGCGGCTCTCGGCGTATGCCGACGAAGCGCGTGAACTTGACCGCATTAAAGCGTGAGGTGCCCCATGAAAACCAACATCACCAAGTCACATCGCGATGCCTTTGAGGCGTTGCAGAAAGGTTCTTTTCAGAACTTCGCGCTGTTCTCGTGCTTCGTTGACGGGCAGCCGGCCGCCGCGATCGTCGCTGTAAGTAGCATGGGCGATGATTACACCGTAACGCCGCTGTTCGTTAGCGTCACGGCCGCCATGAACCTGACGGACCATGAAGGCGTTTGCGCCGGGGTCAGTTAGCGAATTCGCTAAGCTTCGCGAATCGTCGCCGCCCCTGCGAGGCGTTTAAGCCTTCGGCTTCGGCTTCGCAGGCTCGGCCTGCTTGTGGTGATTTCTTTTCGGCCTGCCGCTCGCGCGATAACCGAGCTTCGCCAGCCTCTCGTCAAAGGCCTTCACGGCTTCGGCCTTCTGGCGCAGAAGATCGTCGATGAGACCCTGTTTGCGGTCGTCGAAGGCCTTTTGCTCTGCGAGAAACTTCTCGACATCGTCGGTTTTGGGCTGTTCCGCCATAACGTTGCCTATTTTACGTCGGACGCCTGTCTCCACGCCACCGGCATTTCATGCAATGCTGCTAGCGGGCGGCCGTCACCACGGCCACAGCTTTCTCCACCAGGCGGGCTTCGTCACCGGCTGCGCTGTGACGGGCTCGCCGGTGGTCACGAGCCCGGCGTCTCCCTCGACCTCGCTGAAATACCTGTCTTTCGCGCGGCGATCATACTCGCGGTTGGCTTCGATCCGCGCATCAGACCAATCGTCCGCCCATTGCACCTTGTCATTCCTGATCCAGTAATGGGACCGGCATGGAAAGGCCCAGTTGCCGACCGAGGGATGGAGCGACACCGTCTTGCCATCGAAGGTGAGCTGCCAGTCCGTCGGCTTCAAAGGGGTAACGACCTTGGTCTTGCAGCCACAGGCGCAAAGGTGCGCGACCGTGGCGAAGCGGATCGAGACATAGATCGTCCCCTCCTGAAGCTCCTCGGGGATGAACTGGACGAATTCATGCTTGAAAATGACGGGCTGTTTCATTCGTCGGGCGCTTCTTCCTTGCCGGGCTTGTCTTCGTTGATGAGTTTATTCGTGGCCGTGTGGAACTGGCTGTGGTGCTCAGACTTCATATCGAGATAGAAGCCGAACAGCTTCTTCCATTTGAGGACGGCCAGGGCGGCGTTCAAAGCGTTCAGGTCCGCGACCTGGATGTTGCGGTTGTACTCGTTGTTGCCAAGATCCTCGAAGGAAACACGGCTGCGAAAATGATCGCGCCTACCGGGCGTGCTCGTCGTGACGCGCACGGCACCGGCCAGCATCTCGTCGCCGAGACGCACACCCATCCCCACATCCACGAATGGTATGTTGAATTCCTCCAGCTTCCGGATGATGAGCTTCTTGGATTCACCGCTGTCCACGCAGACAAAGACGAAGTCCATGCCGCGCAGTTCCTCCACGTTGCTCTCGTCGATGTAGACCGGGTGATCCTTCACCCCGGAATGCATCTTCGAATAGATACCCTTGAACCACGTCGCCTTCGGCGGCTGGCTCTCAAGCTCCGCCAGCGTCGGCGCGCCCGGGGACCGGAACGCGTTGTGCTGAAGGAAGACGTCCCCGTCATAAAGATGGATCTCCCAGACCGGCGTCTTCGCGACGAGGTCGAGCACATAAGACCCCGTTCCGCCCAGGCCTACGAGGGCCACACGCCTTAGCTTCGAGAGCTTTGCCGTGACCACGTCGATTTCGGCGCGGCTCGATGCCGTGTCGATGTAGTTGAACGGCGTTTCCGGCTGTTCCTTGTCGGGCGAGATGACCTTGTTCGTCTGTGGCTTCGCCGACGGGTCGATGAGCTGGGCAGGTCCGGCGAAGAGCGCCGCATAAGTCGCGACCTTCTTGTAATAGTTCGGGTAGGCGTCATCCGGCTTCGGCTTCGCCGAGAACGAATGCTGGATGACCACGCCGGGAGCGAGCGTTCGTTCGCCGCTGGCATGCTTGATCTCCGCAATCTCCGTGCCGTCGGCGTTGCAGGGATGGTCCCCTGCGAGGTACGCCACATGGTCGTCGGGTTTGGTGGTCATGTCGCCGGCGAGGACCAGCTTCATGACGAGCGTGCCGCGTTGAACCTCCTTGCGGGAGTTCACATACGGCACGCCCTTCACCAGCAGAAATCCGGCTTTGATTTCCAGCTCATAGCCGTCGTTCTGCAGTTTCTGCAAGTCCCAGCTACGACTTATCAGTTGGCGTGACATCGAAGATCATCCCGTCTTTGACGTAGACCTTGCCGCCGGCCATCAGGCTTCCCGACGGGTTCTTGTGCGGGCCATCCTCGTAGCCAACCGTGTAGCGGATGTTTGGACCGGTGACCGGCGTCGGAAACGCGAGCAGGACGATCTGCTCGTAGGACACGATTTTTGTCGTGACCGTCTTTTCCTGGCCGTTCACGTAAATCTTGTAATCCTTCGGCTTCCCGCTGTGGAAGTGCTCGTCTTCCTTCAGGTGGATCGCCTCCGGCCCGTTCAGGACTTCCGGGTCTTCCCGGTCGCCTGTCACCTCGCGATACAGCTCCAGGCCAGGTTCTACCTTGCCCAGCGCATACAGAGCCGCGCCCGTTGTCGGGTTCGGCGACTGGTACCCGTGCTGATCGATAAAAATCTTCACCTCATGCTTATGCTCATGCTCGGACATTTGTATTTCTCCTTGTGTACAGACACACATCTAACGCCCCAACATCGGTGATAAGCTTGGTGGGCCGGGTTGGGCCGGCCCGCCTCGCGCGCGCATTTACTTCCCGGATTTGTGCTTGGCAGGGTCCACGAGTTTATACGTGGTTCCCTTGACGGGCACCGGAGGCAACGGCTCTCCCTTCACGGAAGTCACCTCCGTACCCTTGCCGCCCCGGGGTCCGATCTGCTGATACAGGCCGGACACCGGGACGGTTTCACCGGGTCTCAATCCACTGGGTCTCTTTGACATCGTTTTTCACCTCCCCTCTGTTCTGAAATGAATTCATGTGCGCGCCTTAACCCGCGCCGCCGCACGAACCGTGAGGTTCTGCGACTGGAAGCGGTTGCGGACAAGCTGCGCCATTTCGTCGTAGACGCGCACCTTCTTCTGCGGATCGGAGATCGTCACGATCAGCGAGAAGGGTTGAGGCTTGAAAGCGTCCTGGTCCTCATCGATGCCATGCCGGGTCAGCAGGCGAAGCATCATGCGCCAGCGCTCGCCGCGTTCCCCGTTTTCCATGTTGCCGTAATAGGTCCGCACGGGAGCCCACTTGCGGAGCTTCTCGACCTGGTAGGACTCGTAAAGTTCGCCCGCGTTCTTATGTTCTGGGGGAACCAAGCCGACGAACTTCAGCTTCGGCTTGACGAGACCCGTTTCCCGCGACTTCTCCTTGCGGTAGACGCCGAAGTGAGCGTCTATATGCGTTTCGCAATACTCCGTTCCCCAGCGCGCGCCGCGAGCGGGCGCGAACGCCACCGTCATCCAGACCTCGCCGTAATACTTGCCGTCCCGCTTGAGCGACGGCGGATAAGGAAAGTCGTTCCATTCGAGGAAGTAGCCGGGCCGCAGCACGTCGTCGAAGACGAGGGTCGACGTGTAAGGCGTGCATTCGAGGCAGTAAGGCACCGGCTCAGGCATGCCGAAGCCGAAGAAATTTTCTTCGCCATCGGGCACTCGTTGCGACGTCCGGGGATCGCGCGCGTGGTGCGTGAGCAGCGCCCGCGCAAGCACGGGTGACGGCGTGGGCGTCACCTGGTGATAGATCTGGGCCAGCGTCCGCGCCACCAGGGGCGTCGCGAAGCTCGTGCCGAGATTTTCGGCCGAGCCGTTTCCGTTGACCGAGCGGATGCCGGAGATATGCGAGGCGTCCGTGGCGCAAGCGCCGCCGTAATGAACGAGGTCGGGCTTGATAACGTAGTTCGGTCCAGAGCCGTGCCGCGAGAAGGCTGACGGCTGATCCGTCTTCGGGCCTTTGGCTTTGTAGTCGACGTGAGACACCGCGCCGACCGTAATGCCAAGGACGCTGTCGGCCGGAGCGGTAATGCGCCCGGCGTTCAACTGCTTGCCGGTGCGCGGATAATCCAGCAGCGGCGGCGTGTCGTAGTTGCCCGCGCTAATGACGAAGGAAACTTGGTACTTCTCCTGAAGATTGTCGAGTTCTTCGGCGAGCTCTGAAAACTTGTCAAGCGAGCAGACCGCGCTTGTGCCAAGCGAGAGGTTCCAGACTTTGTATTTATTGGCGTGTTGCTTCAGCGCCTCGTCAAGCGTCTGAAGGAACTCGGATTCGAACAACGGCAGCGTCTTGCCTTTGGCGGGATCGTCATTAGGGATGACCTGCAGGTCATAGACCCCGCAAGGACCGTCATCAAGGCCCTTGATGGTGGGATTGAGCTGGCTACCCCAACAGATCAGCCCGGCGACAAAGGTGCCGTGGTCGGTGTTGCGGTAGGCGGGCGCAACCTCCGAGTTGCGGCCCGCGACCCAAGCCTCAAGACCAGGAATGCTGCTCTCGATGCCGCTATCCACCACGACGACCACCGGGAAGTCCCCGGTCACGTCTGCAGGTGTCGGCAGGGACGGCAGCGCCTGCGCGGCGAACATGCGGGGCCGGATGGTACGGATGAGCGGCATAGGCGCAATCGAACGCACGCCGACCACGCGGGACAGCGCCTCAACATCTTCCACGGTCCTGCACTCGGCTTCATATGTGTAGCTCGAAGGCGAATAACCTTTCGTGTTCAGGGCGATGTCGCGCCGCTTGCAGGTAGCCCGCAGGTCCGCAACGAGGTTCGGTTGATCCCGATCCGCGCCGAAGTTGAAGAGCCCGACGCGCGTGATGAAGCCGTTCTTTCCGCGCGGACTGTGGCGAAGCAGGTCCGCTGCGTCAAGCCCGCTGCGGCGGTACGACGGCGTGACCGGCTCGATCGTCTCGACGCAAGACAGCTCTTTCGTCATCCGATCCGAAGTGTTGTGCTCGATAAGCGATGTCAGGCGGTCCAGCCCCTCGGGCGTCGCCTTGACAAACAATTCGCCGAGCCCTCCACCGCTGACGATGGGGCAAGACTGTGCAGAGAAGAGGTTCTCAGGCCGGTGGCTCTTTGCCGCAGCCTGTGAGACCAGCTTCACCCGGACAGGCGCAGCGCCGGCGGTCTTGATTTGCGGAATGATCGCCGCGCGGATCGCCGAAACCTGGCTCGACAAGGACGCGCGGTACTTCTGATCTACGGGCCGGAATGGCTTCGGCGGCGTTCCGCCTCCGGGCACCTTCCTCTCGACGTATTGCTTGGGCATGATCACCTTGATCAGAAGGCGTTCTTGCCGTGGTGGTCTGGGTGTATCAGCCATTGGTCTCTATCTCCGTTCCCGCGGCCCATCGATGAGCAGTTGCTTTTGAAACGCCCAGCAGATCGGCGAGCGCGGCGTGACTGTACAGCTTCGCGTTTCGCTCGCGCAGCGAAGCCGCGATGCCCGGAACATCCTTGCTGCGCAAGAGCGACAGGAAGCGGCGGTCTTCGCCCTCGCCGATGCCCATGTTCTGAAGAACCTGGAAAGCGTCCTTCAGACCGGGGTGCTCATGCTTCGTCAACTGGCGGCGCCGGAGCCGCACGTAGACCTCGCGAATGTCCGAACCAGTAAACCCTTCGGACAGATCGACCAGTAGAGCGATCTCCCGCTCCGTGAACTCCATCGTGCCGCTGAAGGTGGTCCACATTTTCTCGCGTAACTCAGCCGACGGGAAATCGAGCGCGAGGCGGTAGCTGAAGCGCCGCCACACGGCGGAGTCCAGCAACTCCCGGTGGTTCGTTGCCGCAATCACGATCGAGTGACTGCCCAGCGTGTCGAGGTTCTGGATGAAGCTGTTCACGACCCGCTTCAGCTCGCCGAGTTCCTGGCTATCGCCGCGCAGCTTCGCGATGGCGTCGAACTCGTCGAGGAATAACACGCAAGGCGTCTTGGCCGCGAAATCGAAAAGCGCACGGATGTTCTTCGAGGTGCTTCCAAGGAACGACGAGATCAGGCCGTCCAAGCGCGCAACGTAGAGATCGAGACCGAGTTCCTTGGCGATGTGCCGCGCAAGACGGCTCTTCCCGGTTCCCGGAGGACCGTACATCAGCAAGCTCAAGGATGTGGACAGGACGTCGGTATCGGCCAGCGCGTAACTCTTCGCGATGCTCAAGAATTCGTTGACGGTATCCCATTGATCCTGGCCGAGGACGACGGGCGCCTCGGACACGCTCTTGAGGTTGACCTGTTCGATCAGCGGAAACCTGCTATCTTCATCGACGGGAAGAGCTCTCGCGAACGCAGCACCGGCAGGCCGCAACTGCTGATCGCTCTCTTCCAGCATTTTGCGCAGGCGGCCGGCCGATGACACATCACCAGCCTTTTCCAGTTTGTCCGCGAGGAATGCCGTATAGTTGCGCACTTTGTCTATATCGAGACGAAGAGCGCCATTAACGATACGAAACAGCTCGCTCATGAAACTTGTATCTGCCTTCATGAGACGATAATGCCATTTCGTGAGACGGCTGTCAAGTCCGGCGCGATGCTATGGGAAGCCCCTTCGGTGGTCGTTAGACCGTTTCGTTAGGCATTTCAATCAGTTCGCCGGTTCTCCTCACGTGACGTAGTGTTTCGCGATAATCTGGTCCATCCGTTGGCGCATGCGAACCCGCAACACTACATCACCAGCTCGAAGCCCGGCGATCCATTCCTCGAACAACGCCACGAGCGCGCCATGAAACTTCGTCCGGTTGAGGACGTAATCGCCTTGTTTGTTCACCTGAGGAACGACTGTGCGCGGAACTGTCCTTTCGACCAGCCACCGGCTCCTGGTTTCGGCATCATGGATGATGCCGTTCCGCACAAGCTCGCGGAAACTGTCGCTCTGGGTTTCCGTCCAACCGAACCGGGGGCTCATGAGCACAGCCCGATAAACCTGCCTTTCACCGCCGCGCGGAACCGCCTTTCCGTTCATGAATCCCCACAGAGATTCCAGAACGATACAGTCGAGCGCGAGAATGGCGAACCCCGAATGCCGCTCATCTATCAGCCGACCTGCCGCATCGAGCCACCTGCCCTTGACACGGTCCGCAACGATCTCGATCGCCGTGTCCCAGTCTTCGCGGCCGTCAAAGGCCGTGTTCCATTGCTTCTCCGAAAAGCGTGGCGACAATTTCACGCGATGCTCCTCTCAGCCCTTAAGGGCGCTGTTCTCCAAATCCCAGCAGACCGCCGTAGTTTTATATACCGTACAATCCGCACGCCTGTCCGGGAAGAGGCCCGCCGCGAGGCCTAATTCTCTCCGTGCATCATGGTGCTCGGCAGAGACGGGCTTCTTTCAAAGTCGGGAACACTGCCGCCGCTTTTTACCGCCACCGTACCGGATGAATGTTCGCGCCCTGCTTAGATGGGATGGAGGCCCGACCGGCTACGAGGCGTTCTTCATCATGCCGCCTGTTTCCCGATCAACGCTGTCCTGTCAGGACCATGCTTCGTGGTCACGGTTCCGGCTTAGGTGTTGTCAGCTTTCTCCCGAGCAAAACCCATCGGGCATGTTCGAGCCCCTTGCCATACGCGCTCGCTCCCAGCGTAAACAGGAAGCCTCGGTTCCCCCTAAAGGTCTCCCCCAATTTTCCTGTTGACGCCGCTCCCGCGCCTGGCCGTTCAGGGGCACGCCCGAAAGGGTAATTGCTCAAAAGGAGAAAGACCATGACAACGACAACCGAAACGACGACGACCAAGGCAAAGCAGGCTCCCGACTTCTACATCTTCGAGAACCAGGGCGAAGGACAGAAGAACGGCAAGCCGGCCGGCGCGGCCTTCGTCCACAAGAAGGGCAAAGGCTTCACCATCCTGATCGGCGGCAAACGCTACGCGGCATTCCCGCCCAAGGCGAAATCTGCTCCCGCTGCCGAGCAGCCCGCAGCAACCGAGGGGAAGGGCGCGTAAGCGCTCTTCCTCTCCTTCTCAGAAGGAGTGCATCGCCATGACGAAGAAAATCTCGGCACTCACACTCAGCGAGGTCACCGACCAGCTCCAGATCCTGGAGTACATCGCCTACAACACGCCGAAAGGCATGACCGAAGGCGATCGCATCCTTCAGCGGAAGCTCGAAAAACACGAACAACGCCTGCGCGCTCAGCAGGCTTAACACAAAGGAGTACATCGCTATGATTGACATCACCAACATCCCGCTCAACAAGCTCACCGCCTGGGAAGGCAACGTCCGCAAGACGCAGAACAAGGGCGGCATTGACGAACTGGCCGCCAGCATCGAGGCACACGGCCTCCTGCAATCGCTGGTGGTCCGGAAGGACGGCAAGAAATTCGCCGTCGTCGCCGGCAACCGCAGGCTCGCGGCGCTCGCAGCCCTGCTGAAGGCCAGCAAAATCGACGCCGATTTCGAGGTGCCCTGCCAGGTCCTCGACAACGACGCCCAAGCTACGGAGATCAGCCTTGCTGAAAACACCGTGCGCGAGAACATGCACCCCGCGGACGAATGCGACGCCTACCGGCACCTCATCGACAATGGCGCTCCGATCGCAGACGTGGCCGCCCGCTTTGGGAAAACGGAAACTTACGTCAAGCAGCGTCTGAAGCTCGCGCGCGTGAGCCCGGTCGTCGTCGCAGCCTACCGCAAGGAAAAGCTGAACCTTGAACAGGTTCAGGCCTTCGCGGTATCCGACGATCACGAGGCGCAAGAGGCCGTGTTGCGGGACTTCGATCCTGATCGCAACGACGCCAGTGACATCCGGGACTCGCTCACTGAGAACGAGGTCACGGTGACCGACAAGCGGGTCCGCTACGTCACACTGAAGGCTTACGAAAAAGCCGGAGGCACCGTGCGCCGCGACCTCTTCAGCCAGGACGACGATGGCGTGTTCATTCTGGACGTGCCTTTACTCGACCGGCTGGTCGGCGAAAAGCTCGACCGCGCAGCGAACACCGTCCAGAAGGAAGGCTGGAAATGGGTTGAGGTCCACCCTGAATTCGACTACCAGGACAAGTCGAAATTCCACATCCGCCGCGAAGAGCTGACGCCCCTGCCCGCCAAGAAACAGGCGGAGCTTGAAACGCTCAAAGCCGAATACGAGGCCCTCGAAGAGCAATGGCTCAATTCGAACGATGATGGCGACAGACCCGCGCGTCTCGACGAGGTCGGCGAGCGCATCGAAACGCTCACCGCCGAGCGAGCGCCCTTCTGGCCCGCTGACACGCTGGCGATCGCCGGTGTCGTCGTCCACCTCGATCATGGCGGCAAGGCCTCGATCGTGCGCGGCCTCGTGCGGCCCGAGGATATGCCGAAGAAAAGCGGTACGTCCAAGACGCCTGCATCCGGCGACGCGACGGGCGATGCCGAAAGCGGCGACCATCAAGTCCGGAGCGAGTTCCCGTCTGGTCTGATCGAGGACCTGACAGCCCAGAAATCTGCGGCCGTCAGCGCCGAGCTGCTGCAGCGTCCCGACATCGCACTTGCGGCCGTCGTTCATGCGATGGCGTGCAAGACCTTCCACAGCGGTTATACCTCCCTCCAGATCAGCGTCGAGCAACAATCCTTCCGGAAAGTCGAGGGATCGAAAGCTCTCGGGCAGATCGAAGCCGCGCGCGAAACCTGGAGCGAGAAACTCCCCGGCCAGGAAGATGCTCTCTGGGACTGGTGCCTCAACCAGCACCGGGACGTCCTTCTCGACCTGTTGGCTTTCTGCACCGCAGGCGCGATGAACGCGATCCAGACAAAGCAAGACCGCGTGGACAGTGCGCGTCTCGCTCACGCGAACCAGATCGCGGCGGCCGTGGGCCTCGACATGAAAACGTGGTTCACGCCGACCGCGCAAAACTACTTCACACGTATCGGCAAGCCGCAAATCCTGGCAGCCATCAAGGAAGCCAAGGGCCAACCGCCGGCACCCGCCTGGGAAAAACTCAAGAAGGCTGACCTTGCCAACGAAGCCGAACGCCAGATCGCCGGCTCAGGCTGGTTGCCAAAACCCCTGCGGTAGTCACGCAACCGTCCACTCAAAAGTTCATGACGCCGGTCGTTCACGCGATCGGCGTCTCCTTTTTCTCGGGTTTCGGTTCTCGATCATTACGCCTGACACTAGCCGGGCGCGCCGCCAGGTCAACAGGCCGCCCGCTCCATTCGCTTGCGCTCCCGGGTTGCCTGTTCCCCCGCGAAGACGCGGGTGACCTGTCGGCTTGTCCGCCCGGCTTTGTGTTGTGCGTATCGAGAAACCGAAAGCGAAAAGGAGAACGCGATGAAACGAACGACAGAAACCCACCGCATGGACTGGAACGGCATGCTGCTGGAGATCACCTACGAACCTCAATGGATGCCGGCACGGATCGTGGGCGAAGAGATCGCGCACCTCCAGGTGCGGAGCATCTACCCGACCGACGCGCCCTTGCCGATCGCCCGGCAAGGCTATTACTCGAACGCCCTGCCCGCTTCCATCATCGCTGCTGCCGGCGGCCCTGTCGCCTATGTCGACGTGATGCTCGCAGCGGAAGGAGGGCCGTAACAGGGCAAAAGCCTAGCTCTCGCTCTTAGCCTGATCACCTCCACGCGACAGGTACCCACTCGCCCGTCGCGCAATTTTCTCTCCGTCGCCCAGAACACTGGAAACCTGGCGAAACTCTTGGTTAATGATTTATGACCATTCCCGTGAAGGATTCCTTTACCGCCGGCATGTCATGCTGGAAACAAAAGTCGCGGAGAACCCGCGATTCCGATTAAACATAAACACTGCTCGAAAGGAGCCTGTCATGGTCAATAGCGTTACAAGCGCACCATCCTCTTCAGTATCCGGAACAACGAACGCAAACAGTGCGCAGGCAGCACTGAAGGCGTTGCTGAAGTTATTAGAGTCGTCGCAGTCAACCTCTGGGAGTACGACGTCAAGCCAGACGTCTACGGACACTGCACAATCGCTATTCAACCAGATCGACACCACCGGGAAAGGCACCATTAACAAAACCGACCTTGAGGCCGCCGTAACCAAAGCCGGCGGTACCAAACAAGCCGCGGATGCCCTATGGGCGAAGTTGGACCCCAATAAAACCGGCAGCCTTACGGAACAGCAATTTGCGCAAAGTCTTTCGAGCCTTCAGCAAGGCGCTAAAGCGAATGGCTCAAGCGACAACAGCACGGTGAACATCACGATTAATATCTCCGCCGGGACGCAAGATGCAAGCAATAATTCCGCGAATAGATTGAATGTCCTTGCTTGAGTCGGAGCCGGGTTTTGCGTCGTTCGAAACTGGAACTCTAAGCAATGTCGACCTTCGAAGATGCGCCTTAAGAGGGCATATAGCACGGCCGGTCACCAGCGATGGGTGACCCGATGCCGATAACGGATCTCGTGCCGGAAATAGGACCGGCGCCCAGCCGCCGCCACCGGCCTGGGAAAAGCTCAAGAAGAGTGACCTTGCCAGTGAGGCCGAACGCCAACTCGTCGCCTCGGGCTGGTTGCCGAAACCCCTACGGTAATTTGCAAGCGTCCACTCAAGACTGCTGCGCAGCGAACCAAATATCGTCCGACAAGGCTTACGCAGAAGCTCGCCTGAAAGTCCGGCTCGTTGTTTGCCCGGCTACGCCGTACCTTCAGGAATAAAAACAGAGGGGGGCTGCGCCCCCATCCCGTCAAGCACTGGACGCGAGCGCGTCCTGCCGGTATCCCCGCCTTTCGCGAAGAGCTGCAAGCCGGGTGATCCCCCTCCGGCAGGCCGGTGCCTTGACGGGATTCCCTGCTCATCGGCGCGGGCCTAGCAAAGTTGCATACGCAACTTTTTAGCCCATTAAGGAGAAAGACCATGACCGACTACATGACCATCGAAGAAGTCAACGACCATATCCAAATTCTGGAGTACACCGCTGCCAATGTCCCCGGGGGGCTCACGGATCGGGAGCGTGAAATGCTGCGCGAATTCGAGTATCACGATGCTGTCGCCGTGCGGTTCGAGAAGATTTTCCTTGTGCCCTTTGACTGGATGATGGTTACGCGGTCTGAAGTCGCAATTGCCTTCGTTCAGGGATGCAGCGCAAAGGATTTCGCCCTCGATATTGGGCTCGCTCAAAAGCTCAGGCCGTCGATCCCGGACTGAGCCGGGCTTCGACGCCGTCATAATCGTTGCTGACCGCCTGCGCCAGCTCCACGAGCTGCGGCAGGAGGTCGGCCGCGTCGCGGCACGAAGTTTCAAGGCGCGGTGTGATGCGCCGCGCCTTGAAATCGCCNNGCGGACCCGAGGCGCTCGCGGCGCGCCGTTTCATATTGAAACGCCTCGCCGCTCGCAATTTCCTCAAAAGCCCCGATAAGTCCTTGGTTTTCGATCAGGAAGGTGCGACCGGACAGATATATCCTGAGCTTCGCCAGACTTTCGTCGAAGACATTTATCGCCTCGGCTCGTTGCCGTAGCAGATCGTCGATGAGCGCGTGCTTGCGGTCCGCCAACTCCTTCTGTTCCGAGAGAAATTTCTCAAAGTCGTCGCAGCGTTTGCCTTCAGGCATATCGAACTTGCCATTCTAGTGATCGATAGCCGCGTTTTTCATCCCCTCGACGCTGCCCGCCTCCTCCGAAGCGCCCGCATCCCAGGCGTCTCCCGGGTCATGATCCCCGAAACACAGAAGTCAGCATCTCCGTGAAGGCAGAATTAAAGCCCCGCCATCAATGTAGCTCCTAAGCCGCATTCAACATCTTCGGGCACCTAACAGACCCGCTATAGAGGAGCTGTCAAGCCAACATTTCTCACGTTCTTGTAGTCATGTTTGTTCGAGAAACAACTAGAGAAATCTTAGCCTGACAGCTCACCGCCGGTCCGTTGGCCGGTGACCATGTTGAACGCGAAAAGGAGCAAGAACATGGATACCGAAGAATTCAGCCTGAACGAAACCGCCGATCAAGTGTCCGACATCCTCGATCAGCACGAAGCCGAGTTGTTCGACGACGAACTGGAGGGCTTTTAAATGACAGACGTCGAAATCGAGCTCGCCCAATCCGCATACCGCTTGCGCATGGCAGCACAGGTCCTCAGCGACACCGCGCCGGCCCTTTCCGCATACCTGAAGGAGCAGGCCGAGAAGAACATCGAGCTGCTGAAGCCCATAGGTGTCAGATGAACCGCATCATCCATGGCGACTGCACCGAGGTGGTGAAGACCATCCCCGCCGCCGGGGTGTTCGACGATGTGCAGCCGTGGGCGTATTACGGGAACGGCTCGCACCCGACCGGGAAAGAAATGCGCGTGCTCAAGCCTGCAATCCAGGCTTTCACGCAACCCGGCGCTGTGGCCTTGACCCCTTCTCTGGTTCCAACGCACATCGGTCGCAGCAGCCCTGGCAAAGCGCTGCTATACGCTATATGGGATCGAGCTTGAGCAGAAATACTGCCACCGCGCGGAGAAGCGCCTCGCCGGCGCGGCCCGCCAACATGGCGCGCGAGCGGAAACGGCTCTGCCCTTAATTCGTTAGATTTTGCGTGATGCTGGCCCTCCCTGCCCCCGCCGCTCCGCTAACCAACGAGGGAGCCCCGAAAACCTCACAATAACGCCCCGATTACCTCATTTTATGCCCCGGTTCCTTCACAAAATCCCCCGACTCCTTCATCGGAGTCCCCGAATCCTTCACTTTAAAAACCGCAAGTAACTGTTTCCGTTAGCAAATTCGCCGCTGAATCTTACTGAATCAGAATATAGAATTTACTTGAAGCGGCTGCCTGCAAAGAGGTCTGTGGATAACTTATCCGTAGCTACCAATAGCGACGAACGCTTGAATTGATTCGGAAAAATCGTGTTTCGAGGCCTCACAAAAATGAGGTTTTCGGGGAGCCAGTCAGGACTGGGCCTTGTGAAGCGCCTTCCGCTCTTTGCGCTCGTACCGTTCAAGGGACGGCTTTGGATCGATGACGTGCTCCGCCAGCCCGGCAACGCGTGCCCGGCGACCCAGTTTCGTCCGCTGTAGCTCTTCCCAGGAGGCTCCCAGGGACTGAGCATCCTTGCGCCACCACCCTATCCTCACGTCCTTTACCTTTTTCCCCAGTTTAATTGGCAGGATCGAGATGCCAAACGCTGCCAGCGCGTTTACTTCCGCCATGGCTGGCTTCACCACATGCTTGTTCAGTTCGCCGAAGCTCTTGTACTTGCCGGGCGGAACGCCGAGCAGGTTGCGGAATTCTTCCAAGGAATAGTCTTCCGCCGTTTTGTGCGTCAGATTTGACAACTGCGCGATGTTTTCATAGAGGCTGACGGCGTATTTTGACGTGAAGGCCATCAGCACGGGAATGGCGATTTTTCCCCAGACGGCTGAGTTCTTAAGAATTTCGATGAGCCGCTTGTCGAAACTGTAGGTCAGCACACCCGCCGAACGGTCGGGGGCGTCCAAGTCATTGCCGCCCAGGAATTGGACGCGGCGAGTTTTGCCATCCAGCATCGTCACGGTGAGCAGCGTGCGCATCAGGGCCTCAATCGCCTCTTCAACCATTTCATAGCCCTTGTGGCCGTCGGGTTTCAGCTGATCGATCTCGATGCTGTAGTCCTTCCCCTCTTCAATGCCCTGGGCATGGGCACTGTGCCAAAGGATGGTGATGGCGCGGCGGGCGTTGAGCGTCAGCTCATGATGGCCGGTCACCTGGATAAGCTCCGCAGGTTTGATCGCCTCGTTGTTCCGAGGCGTCAACTGCAAAGTACGCAGCGCTTGCTTTTCTGCGGGATTTGGCTCCACCATCAGAACACTCTAGGATGAAAAAATGAACTTTAAAAATGAAATTTCTAATACCTGCGTCTCACAGTTCCCCGAAACCTCATAGTTGCGGGGGCGACCATGGGCGAGACGGGTAAATATGTCTGTCTTTTCAAGATCTTGGTTTCCCTCCTTGCGACTTTTTGGCCTCCCCGAATGCTTCATTTTTGCGGCCAAGTGCATCCTGCAGGCCATCACAGCGTTTTGAGTGGCATCGCCGAGCACCCAGCCCTCGCGGTCGGCGATGTGATAGCCTAACCGCGATCGGTCGCCCAATGGGGCGAATTCGCTGACACTAGCGAATTCGCGCTAGTCAGCTTAACCCATTCCGTCAGCGCCTAGCCGAACCTAGGCCCCATGCGCCCGCGCGACCGGCGCGAGGTGCAGGCGGCGGATAAGCCTGGCGAACGTGCCCGCTTGAGGTTGAGCTCGGTTTGCACCGTTTGCAACTTGGCCAGCGTCATCGAGCGGAAGCTTTCGGCGCGAAAGAGCTCGTTCCTCAGCTCGCAGAATTTCGATTGCAGCGCCTCTTCGGAGCGGTGCTCGGTTTCGTTCGCGGTGAGGAAGTGTGATTGCATGTTTTTCTCCTTCGTTTGTGGGCCGCGACCATCACGGCCTTCATGACGCAAGGAAAGGCAGAGCGTATCGGCTGACCGCACCTCTAGGGCCCAACGAAGTGCCGGAGCCCTACAGGGCTTGCGGTCGTCAAAGACGAACCGATGCCAGGATGCAAGATTGAAGGACAGGATGGGCGTGCTCAACATGAATACGGAAAAGCAGGCCGTCAGAACCTCGGAAATGATCTGAACGACCGGCCCTCGGGCACACTTCGCGCGATAACCGCAGCGAAATCGCTAATTCGCTAAGCTTCGCGACGATGGGCGATATTGCCTGTGCCGACAAGGATCTTCTGAGAAGCGCGCCTCTCATCGCAAGAAGCGACTTATCACCACCCCTGTCACCGCCGTGCGGGCACCCTCGCCTTCTTTCCCGGCCCAGACCATCCGCTCGGCCTGGTGCTTCTTTAGGGTCGCGGGCTTGCGTTTGATCTCTTCGCCCGCCTTCAGCACTTTCACGCCCCGCGCAGACTGGTCGGATATCACCTCGCACTTGCGCACTTCGAGGTGGACATAACTTTTATCGACCGCGCTGACGGTCGCCGTCACGCGGCGCTCGCCCTTCTTGAAGAATTCCTTCTTGCGGCGTCCCTTCTGGAACCAATCGGGCTCCGTCCAGCGAAGGACGTCGCCGATGGTGAACTTCTCTCCGCAGGGGAGCCACATTGTCATCTTTCGCTTCCGTTCAGGCTGGTTGTGGGCTAAGGTTCGCTAACGCGCGAAGTCGCTAAGTCCGCCCACTCTAGCCGATGGGAACAGCAATGAAAACAATCGTGATTACGTCGCAGAAAGGTGGAAGCGGCAAAACCACCCTCACGGCGAATCTGGCCGTCGCCGCCGAGCTCGGCAATCATGGCCCCGCAGTTTTCATTGATACCGACCCGCAGCAGACGCTGGCCACCTGGTGGAACGTCCGCGAGGCCGAAAGCCCCAAGCTCGCGCCCGTCTCCTTGCGCGATCTTCCCGAGAAACTCGACGCGCTCGGGCGTGCTGGTTTCACATATTGCTTCATCGACACGCCCCCGGCGCTCACCGAGCAAAACGCGCAGGTTCTCAAACGTGCGGACCTCGTTCTGATCCCGACGCGCCCGAGCCCCAACGACCTCTGGTCGTTGGGCGCGACATTGGACCTCGTGAGGCAATCCGCCGTTCCCTTCGCCTTCGTGCTCACGCAGGCCAAGGCAAACGCCCGGATCACAGTTCAGACCATCGCAGCGCTCTCGCAGCATGGGCAAGTATTCCCGTCGGTCATCCATGACCGCGTGGACTACGCCGCGTCGATGACGGACGGCCGCACGGTTCTGGAATTGAATGCCAACAGCCCCGCCGCCGCCGAAGTGGGTGAGCTATGGGGCTTCATCGAGAAGCGAATACGCGAGCTCGCGAACGTTAGCGAATTAGCGAACGCCGGAAAGAGAGTAAAGGCCCATGCCTAAGAAGCCGTCTGCGATAGATGCCAGCACGTTGCTCGCGAGCAAGGGGCAGCCTGCCGCTGTCGCGGGTTCGCTGCAACGGGGGCAGACGATCACCGAAACCCTCGTGGACCTCAACTTCAAGGTTCCTCCTGAATTCCGCCACCGCTTCAAACGGCTTGCCTTCGAGGCAGGCCAGCTCAAGAACGTCCAGCTCCTCGTGCGCGCCCTCGACGCCTGGGAGAGGGAATGGCAGGCGCAAACTTTGACAAGTCGAAGAGACAAGGCCGGGTAATTTCGCTAAACTTAGCGAATTAGCCCAGGGAGAAAGTCGAAGGAAGCCAGGAGGCTCACATGTCCAGCGAAGACGAGGAACTGAGCGCGGAAGAGCTCGCTGGGATTGAGCAATACGAAAACTCCGAAGAAGGGCAGGCGCCGCTTGCGCCCAATCCCGGTGCAGAGCTATCTAAGCTTTTCAATAAGACGGCTGAGATGCAGGAGTGCATTGCGACCGCGGATTCCATTTCCAATCAGCTGAACGAGGCGGACACCGTGGCCGTCAAGTTACAAGTACCTCGGGAATTGTTGCGGTTGACCGATTTTCTGGAAAAGAAACGGGCCATAGCGGCAGGTGTTGAGCCGTTGCCGACAGCCGAAGTCCTCAACCAGGTCCTCCTGAACGAGCTGCATGACCAGCTCCACAGGTTGATCGTCAGCCCTGCCGGGTTTCGTTACTACCGTCAACTCTGGAACCGCTTCTGCGATGAGCAGAATGCCCCGGAACAGAAGATAGCGGACCCGGACGCAGTAGAGGAGGGGGAGGAAGGCCCCTTCTGAGCAAGGGCTTTGCCTGGAGCAATCCACCGCCGCATGCGTACATGGATAGCGATCCGGCGGCGAGACGCAAGCCACTGTTTCACATGAAAACTTTGTGATATCCACAGGCCTAATCAAGAAGTTAAGGGGTGCCGGCAACGTCGTTGCCGTCATCGTCATGGTGCTCGCCGTCTTGATAGGCGAGGGGCTGTTCTTCGCCTACAGCTCTGTTCGTCTGGTCGATCATCCTATTGCCGCTCTCGTCGTCGCCGTCGTCGTTATCTTCGTTCTCATCGGGTCGTGGTTCGACAAGTACGAGCCGCCAGCACCTCAAGAGGATATGGAAACCATATCCAACAAATACGGCTCAGCGAGCTTCCAGAGCCCAGCGAGCCGGATAGACGCCGAAGATGCCGAAAAGGTCTGGTCCGGCGTTTTCTTGGGAAAGGCCAGCTCTCCTTACGGGAGTGTTGAGGACGGCGTCCCGGTTTTCAGCAAGCCCGAGAACCACACCCTGATCGTTGCCCGCACCCGCACAGGCAAGGGCACAAAAGTTATCTGTCCGACCTTGCTCCGTTACGGGCTCGGCAGGAAGGGCGCGAGCTGCATCGTTATCGACCCCAAGGGCGAGAACGCTGCGATTACGGCGCGAGCACGGAGGCAAAAGCAGTACGTACACATAATGGACCCGTGGGGCGAACTGGAAACCACCTACAGCGCCCTCGGGTTTACCTCGGCGACCTACAATCCGCTCGACGTGCTGGACCGAAACGACCGCAATGCCGTCGCAATCGCACAGGCGCTTGCCGGCGCCATGTGCCCTCAGGAAAGGGGCGGCAAGGACGGTTTCTGGACCGAGAGCGCGAACAGCCTCCTGACGGCCGTCCTGCTATGGATCGCCGACCAGCCCGATGAAACCAAGACGCTCGCCCGTGCCCGGGAGATTGTGAGCCTGCCCCGCAGAGAGCTTCGCGAGAAATTCCTCATCTCCATGGTGGCAAGCGAGGCCTTCGACGGGGCGATACGGGAGAACGCCGCACCCTTTCTCGACATGGCCCCGGAGACGTATTCCGGGGTTACGTCAAATCTCGCCCGGTTCACGAAATTCCTGTCTGACCCGAGGATCAAGGAAGCGACCGCGAGCTCGTCATTTTCAATGGCCGACCTCACAGGAGCGGGGCAGGACCGGCCGACAACACTTTACGTTGTCATCCCGCCCGATCGCGTCGACACCCAGAAGACCTGGCTCCGGCTCATTATCACGGCGGGAATGCAGATTTTTCGGCGGAAGCCGCCGGGGGCCAAATACCGGTGCCTCTTCCTCATCGACGAATTCGCGGCCCTGGGGAAGCTCGATATCTCCATCGCGACCATGGCAGGCTATGGGGTCGATTACGCCCTGATCATCCAGAATTTCGCCCAGCTCAACGACATCTACGGGGAGGCGAAGAACGACATCATCTCGAACTGCGCCTACAAATGGTTCTGCAACCTGGACGACCTGAGCACCGCGGAATACCTGAGCAAATACCTCGGCAAGCAGACGATCCGGATCGAGAACACCGGTAAAAACAAGAGCACGTCCACTGGCGACAAAAGTCACAGCAGGACGGAGGGGGAAAACGTCAGTAAAAGCGAAACCGGGCGCGACCTTCTGACCCCCGACGAGATCCTGAACCTGGGGAGCAACACGGCGATTTTGCTCGCCCCTGGATCACATCCCCATTACCTCGCGACCGTCGAATACTGGAAGCTGCCCGAGACCTTTTCCAGCCACCGGGAAGTTGCCCCCGCACTGTACTGGCCATTGTTTTTCGACCCAAATCCTTACCTGCCCGCCCACGATCAGGCTCGACCGACGGCAACCCTGGCCGATATTTCGAAACCGACGGCAGGGCAGCCCGGCAAGTCAACATACAACCCGGCAGCCTATTCGCCGACAGTACCGCCCGCAGCACCATCGAGAACCCCACCAGCAGCCCCAAGCCGACCGATAAACCTTTCGACCTATGCGCCCAAGGGGCAGGAAGGGGCAACTGGAGGGGAGGGGGGCAGTGGGAGTACCTACGACCCGGGTTACTACTCCCCGGATCGAATAGCGGAAAGGGACGCCGCAAAGAAGAAGTCCCCGCGCGACTGCTGAGAAGAGGCCTGACTTGACAAGGGGACCTGGGAGCGGCAAAGTTCAGGCCGACGGTGCTCTTTTGACCCGAGGCAACACGGTATCGTCTTTGTTGCAAACGACCTCAGAAATGCCCCGGCGACTTTAGAATGGGCACCGTCACCGCGTCTCGATCAGTCCGGCCATTCGTTAACGCTGAGCCCGAAGTCGTTACACAGAGTCCCGTTGTCGATCTTGACCAGGGGCGTCGCAAGGGGCAAAGTCCATACTGACGGCGCTCGCATTCTAGGGCAGCATCTGGGGCACCCTCTTTTGGCACGCGAAGGGTGGCACACTTGAGCCAATCTCAAGATGGCAGTGTGAGCGCCGTTACCGCATCGACAACAGGCATGTCCCGGCGCCACTCGAAGAACGATCTGGCCGTCGACTGCCGCTAGACCGATCCACGACACCAAAATCCCCCCACAGTTGAACGCGCGTTAAGAAAGCATTTACCAGAATCACCCCCGGTGGTACACTGATACGATCTGGCGGAAATGTACGTTAGCTACAGTTGCAAGCCATTCGCGGTATTACCGCGATTCGCCCCCCGAAGGGGGGCTGGCTTGTTCAAAGGGAGGTGCTACTCGCCCTCCCGTTTGAAAATTCCCTCCAGAGTAAGAGCCGGGGTTAGCACCCGCGGACCCCGCCCGGAGGCTACCGCCTCTGCGACACTGCCTTGGGGGCTCCTCGTGCCCCTGACGACCGGTGTTTCGCCACCGGCTTACGGATGGGGCGCTTTGAAGAGCGCCCCATAGCAAGGACGCAGAGGGCTCCCTTGCCCCCTGCGGCGCCGGCGAAACCCGGCGGTTTCGGATCGCATGATCCGGCGATGGCGGGGCGGCCGTAATGGCCCCGCGAACAACAAAAGCCAGAAAGGACCCGCATGACCGATCAGCCGCCCCAGAAGCCCCGACACGGCAGCGAGAAACGCCAGCGCAATAAAATTACGCCGATCCGCTGGGCCTCTGACGAGTTCAACAAAGTCGCTGCCAAGGCCGACAAAGCGGGCCTCACTTTCGGAGCCTTCATCCGCGCCCTCGGCCTCGGCGACGCCGGCCCCCGCGCCCGCCGCAGCCGGCCGATCAATGACCAGGTTCTGGTGAGGGTCATCGGGCTTCACGGCAAGTATGGCAATAACATGAACCAGATCGCCTACAAGCTCAACGCGAACGCCCAAGGGGCGCTTGCCGCTGACTTCGAGGGCGCCCTCCGGGAATGGGCAGAGATCCGGGATTTGATGTTCGAGGCCTTCGAAATGGAGCCCTCCGAAGACGCCCCGATTGACCTCGCCGGTCACCGGGGTACAGGCTCCGACCACGCCCCGGAAAGCGACGCTTGGACCTGAATGATCGCCAAGGGCGCGTCCAGAAATAATCCCCGGCAGCTTGCCGTCTACCTCATGCGGGTGGAGCGCTATGCCACGGGTGAGCCTGTCGCCCTTTTAGAGTTTCAATCCGCTTGGGCAAGCGGCCTGGACTTTGCCGAGAGCCCCGACGGAGTGTGGCAGATCAGCAGCCCGCTCCTCCTCCAGCAGGCGGCCGCAAAGCTCATCGAGGGCTTCCGCGACTGGCAGGTCCTCACCGAAGGAACGAAGCAGGGCAGGGACGGCCTGTATCACGCCGAGATCAGCCCTGAAGCGCAGTATGCCGCCACCATGACACCCGAGCAGTGGAAGAGGGCGGCTGACATTCTGGGCGAAGAGCTGGGGCTCCAGGAACAGCCCCGCGCCGTCGTTCTCCATGGCGGCACCGACGGCCGCAAACACCTTCATGTCGTCTGGGCGCGGACCGACATCGAGGAGATGAAGCTGGTCTCCGACAGTTACAACTTTGTCGCGCATGAGAAGGCGAGCCAGCGGATGGAGCTGGAATTTGGGCATGAGATCGTGCCCGGCAAGCACGCCAAGCGGGACCGCGAAAAGCAGCCCGAGTTTCCCCGGCAGGACTTCGATTATGCCGAGGCTCAAATGGCCGAGCGCTCCCCCTTGACCGTCGGGGAACGCAAGGAAGAAGTTCGTACTTTGCAGGCCGCCGCCTCGAACGGGCAGGACTTCAAGAAGGCGCTCGGAGATGCGGGTTACGTCCTCGCCCGGGGTGATCGCGGTTATGTCCTCGTGGACGAGGCCGGCGTCTACTCGGCCCTGACAAGGAACCTCCAGGGCGTCATGAAGAAGCCCGAGGTCGAGGCCTTCATGGCCGACGTCCCGCTCAGCCAGCTCCCGACCGTCAACGAGGCGAAAGCTCTCCAAAAGGAGAAGGCTTTTGAACGCGAAAAGCTGGAGATTCTGGGCGCGCAGCAGCCGGGCCCAGTGGAGCAGACCGACCCCGGCCGCAAGCAACAAGTCACCGCGCTCAGGCAACAATCGGACACGCCCCAGGCCTTCAGGAGCGCGCTCGAAGAGAGCGGGTACATTCTCGCAAAAGGAGACAAGCGCGGGTTCGTCCTAGTTGACGATCAAGGGGACGTCTTCAGCCTCTCCAGATATGTCACCGACATAAAAGGCAAGGAATTCAAAGCCTTCATGGCTTCGCTCGACGCGGCAACATTGCCGGACGTCGAGCAGGCCCAGGCTCTGCAGGTCGATAAGGCCAAGAACGCCCAGAAACCGGCCCCGGAAGCGTCCAAATTCCTGACGTCCGAGGCGAAGCTCGAACCCGTTCAACCCCCGCCAGCCCCGGAAAAACGGCCCGGGCCTATCGATCTGACGCCTCCCGCCCCGAAGGAACAGCCTTCGAAGTTCCTGCTTCCTGAAATAGCTGCGAAGGTCGAGACCCCGAAACCTCCCGAAATGCCGCCCCCTGCCGCCGAGCCGAAGCCCGCGGAGCCCGCCAAAAAGAAGGGCTACGACTACGCGGCTTACGCCCCGCCGGACCTGCCCCCTGTCCCCAAGCCTCCGGCAGCACCGATTGAGAAACGCCGCGCGCCATTGCCTTCCGACCCGTGGATGGCGCAAATCGGGGGCGCCGACAATCTGAGCCCCGTTCATCTTGAAAGCGCCCAAGCCAGCTATGAGAAATGGGCTCACAAAGACCGCTACGATTTCACAAATTACGTCGACTACGTTCAGCGCCAGTGGAAAGACAAGCCGTTGCCGCCGGCCAACAGCCCAGCGGAAGCGCCCGCTGCATCGCAGCAGCCCACGGAACCAGGAAAGAAGAAAGGGTACGACTATGGGGCTTACTCGCCGATGGGTCCGGCCACGCTGCCGGCGCCGCCCGCCCCGCCAGCACCACCGCAGCCGACGGTGCCCGACCCTGCCGAAGGCCCGAAGCCGACCTGGATCAAGGACCCTGCTCCGCGCGTACCGATCACACCGAAACAGCCCGGCGTCAACTTCGACACCTATGCCCCGAAAGACGTCGCGCCGGCCGCGCCCGACGTGCGCGACCAGAAGCTAAAGGAAGAATTCCAGAAGCCGGCTGCACCGCCGCCCCTGAAGCCGGAGCCGACGATCGATCCGGAGATTGAAGTCATCCGCCAGAGGATCTTCAAGCGTCAGCAGCGTGAGAACCGTGAATTTCTCAAAACGGCCGCCAACGCGGAAAAGGCCAAGGCTCTGCTAATCGACGAGAAGGCCGAAGCCATCGAGGCCGCCAAGGGCGACAAGATCGAAGCCTTCGACTTCCGGCAACAGGAAGCGCTGCACGCGGAGCTGCAGCGGCATGTGCCCCGGAAGGGCGTTCGGGAAGCCCTGCGCAAGTTCTTCAAGCCGGAGGACGAAGCCAAGGCGGCCGAGCGCCAGGAGGAACTCGAACTTTTCCGCGCCCAGCAGATCGTCGACCGGCGCGCCTATATCAAGAGCCTTGACCAGGAGCGCGACCAAACGCTTAACCGGATGCGCGACGAGCTGAAGGCGCTTCGCGATAAGCATCAGGCCGAGCTGCGCGACCGCAACAAGGGTTATGACGACGAGCTCGCGCGGCGCCTGCGCGAACGGCAAAAGGCGATCGATCTCGCCCGCAAGGAGTCCGGCTGGGCTGAGGATTTCGAGAAAGAGCAGGAGCAACGGTGGGATGACCCCGATGTTCCCCGACGGGGAAAATAACCGGCTTGGGGCCTATGCAGCACGCCCCGAGCCGGTTCCTGAAAGCAGCAGTCGTCTCGCGGTTCTTGTTCGAGCACCCGAAGGTTTCGCGCTTTATCGCCAACCATCTGACGGCGCTGTGCCCGTTCCTGCCGTTACCCGGGTGCCCTGTTGGCGTCCGGGCTCGTAAGGCGAAGCCCTCGTGTTTCGCGCCATGACAGAGTCCGGTACAGATTCCGTTAGCCACCGCGCCAGTACCTAGTCGCAGGCCCTCGCGATCCAAGCCACTGTTAACTGTTTCTTAGCCACTCCCGGCTCATACTTTGCATAAACGCGCTGCCGAAGACGAGTCGCGCGGCAGGACTCCAAAGGCGTGGAAACAAATTCAACGGGTTTGCATGGCAAGCGTTTTCAAGNNGTTCCAGAAGCTCTCCAGGCCTCCCAGCGAGGCGGAGAAAGCCTTAACAGGCTGGCATGTCCCCTTTGAAAAATTGAAGGACGGTACTCTTTTCGTGGCAGGCGACCTCGATCTTTCCTATGGCATCGGCTTCCCGGAACTTCCGACCTTTCAAACGTGATAGTTCTAGGGAAGTTCAACTGTGCCCACACGGGCTTAACTTCACTGAAAGGCTCCCCCAAAGCTGTTGGCGGGGATTTCATATGCACTTACAACCACCTGGCGTAGCTTGAGGGAGCATCGTCCTTTGTCGGCGGCGCTTTCTTCTGCCACAACAACCAGCTCACTTCGCTTGAGCATTTGCCGAAGGCCGTCAAGAAGGTTTACAGCGTTGAAGGCAACCTTCATCCATGGGAGAGACAGCACAACGAGTCCGCCGCACGCAAAGACGCGGTGCGTATTGACCTGACCGCATACTCTCCAAACAAACCCCGTTAAAAGCAAAAGAGCGCGCTGTTTTCTGTTTCTAGTTCTTATTTCGCGATGCGCCGTCTGCTCATCGGCAGGATCTTCGCTCAATTCATCCTCCACGTCGGAGCCATGAAGAGGCCTTGACTCAGACCTAACCAGCAACGCAGACTGTTCTTCCCTTCAACAGGTTTCGGTGACCGTTGCTGAAGTACGTACTACCTTCCCAATTACGAATGAGAAAACGCTCATGAAAAACACTGCCCGCCGCGAAATTCAGCCGCCCGCGATCGACGCTTCGCCGCCGTCCGCATCAACCCCCCGCATTCAGCCGACAACTCGCCCGAGACCGACCCTGCTTCCAAAGGAAGAGGCCGCTTGCGCAACCTCGACAGACTAAGCGACGGCGACCATGCCCCCCGAAAACTCGACCTTGCAGGACACGTTGATCAATCAACTTCTCCAGGAACAACTGCCCGTCACGGTGTTCCTTGTGAACGGCCTCAAGTTGCAGGGAAAGATCACCGCGTTCGACAGATTCACCATGCTGTTAAGCAGGAACACTGCGGAGCTGTTGGTCTATAAGCAAGTCATAGCGACAGTTGTCCCCGATGACTCGTTAGAGTACTGAACTGCTGCTTGTAGCAGGTCACATTTGGGGAAAGAGGGTGGCGCCTGGGGGCTCCGCCGTCTTTTATTGTCCGGTATCGTGTTCGAAGTTGTATATCGCCTGAGCCTTGCTCATCACCGAATCGATGTCCATATGTCTCGCGGCGTCGGGGGCGACACGGCTGTTTTGGTGCGCGCAGTAATGTAGCAGATCGGCGATGACGCGCGTGACGTTGTTGTGGTTTTTGTCGGTGACGTAGACCGTGTCCTTTTCGGCGTTGATTGTTTCGTACGCCCGGAGGACGCGGTCACCGCGCTCCCAGTGTTTCAGTGATTCGTCAGGCATGGGGAAGCCCTCCTGATAGATATTATGGGGCGAATGGATGATACGCAGCCTGATGGCGGCCGGCAAAGAACCTGAAAGCTTCGGGCTCAGCTCCTTTTTTATTCTTCCACTCCGCCGGCGTGCAGCGCGCGTCGAAGAGCTTCAAGCCGCGCCATCGATGTTCCCTTGTGTCCAACGTACTGCGGCATATCCAAGGCCAAATCTGTGGCCTCAATGAGCTCGTCGGCGGCCTGGTCCTGGGTGATGCCGAATCTCTTTTCAAACTCGGCGATTATCGCGGGATCTTTGCAAAGCACATAGGGTATCAAATCCTTGGGTGCGCGTTCCTCAGTCTTGACGGGCATGGCCGAATGGGGTTCTGAATTATAGAGCTCGATTGCTTTTTTGAGCACCGCTGCGATATCGATGAAGGAGCGGTTCTCGCTCATCTTGTGCATGCAGTAATGCAACATGTCGGCGAAGACGCGCACGATCATATCCCTGTTGTCTTCTTCTTTGCGGCTGCTGTATATCATCGTGGGGTCTTGGGTTAGACCTTCGTACTCCTCCAGCAGCCGAGCGGCGCGTTCCCATGGTTTAAGGCAGGCATCCGGCATGCCGGGCATCGTCAAGGGTGCCTGGATTTGCCCGCGATGATACCCGGCGATATGCGAAAGCCGACCTGCTAGATTCGCCGGCGGTCCGTCGACTGCCCATTGATTGACGGTAGGTTCATCGACCTCGAGTTCGCGGGCCATCTTGGCCTGCCAGCCTTTCTCGCCGAATAGGGATCTTCCCAGATAGCTGAAGGCCTCGGCGGGAAGGCGGTTGTCGGTGGAGTCGGTCATAGAGCCATGGTGCCCGGCCCTGGGTTGCCGGTCAACAGCCTTAACGGCGACCGCGCGCAAAATAAAAGGTGCGCCGGGCGATGCCGGCGCACCTTCTGGCGGGGCCTAGCACCCCGGCTTTGGGTAGCGGGTTCTCAGAGCCCGCTTGATGTGCAGTTCCGTCTGCACAGTTTGCAGCGAGGCCAGCGCCATCGTGCGGAGGCCTTCGGCCCGCAGCAGGTCGTTCCTCAGATCGCAGAACTTCGACTGCAGCGCCTCTTCGCAGAGGTCTTCGACTTCGCTTTTCGGGATGAGCGTGTGGGACATGTTCTTCTCCTTCATCTGCTGGCCGCGACCATTCACGGCCTTGATGACGGAGACAAAGCAGCGCGTGTCGGATCAGCGTCTCCCACTTGAGGACTAACGCAGTGCCCGAAGCGACAGCTTGACGCAAACCGAACCGATGCCATGGTGAACGGTGAAAGGAGGTGTAGGCGAGACCAGCAAGGGGAGGGGGCAGGGACCACCCCGCGCCTACGTCCCCGAAAATCTCACGCGACATTGGAAGAGGCGTTGTTCCTTCGGATGCTCCGGGTTCATTCGAGCAACGGCCGCCGGCGGGTCCAAACGAACTTTAGCGAATTCGCTAATTTTCAGTGAGCAGCCTAACGCCATCTCGCGGCTCAAGAGAACGGCAAAGAAAGAGGGCGGCCCGCAAGGGCCGCCCTTAACACTCGCCGTAGGCTGCGTCTAGAGCCAGCAGAACATCGAGACTTCGCTCACTTTCGCGCAGGCCCGGCTGACCAGCTCCGCATTGACAATCTCAAGGCAGGCCAGTGCCAGCGTCGGCACGAAGTAAGGCGTCATGCGTGCCAGGTCCACCATGAGCGCCGAACGCTTGGCCTTGAGGCCTTCGACGCAGAGATCTTTTAGTTCGTGACGGGCGATGAGCATGAATTTCTCCTTCCCTGTATTGCGGTTTATGGAAATGTCTTCGAATGAACAGCGATGCGTCAGACCGTGCCGCCTTTGCACTCGTCCGCAGCAACAGACCCCTGCGCGGCGAGGAGGCCCCGGATGAAGGATTCAACGAGCTCGAATTTTACAAAGACGACGACGGGCTCGGAATAAACCGGATCGCCGTCCGAAGGTGCCATCGTCAGCGCAACCACATAATCCTGCGTCAGCAGGTCGACGGCAGCGGTGAAACTATACGATTCCGGCCGGAGGATCTTTCCCTCGATCAGTTTTCCCTTGCCGCTGTCGGGATTGAATGTCAACTCGTATGTGGCGGCTTCCGTCATCTCGTTCGGTTGCGGCATCGTTGGATCTCCTCTAATAAGGCCTTGGCGGCCGTACTGCTGTAGCCGCGCGTTTGAGCACTTGGGCCGCCGGCGCCATGAACGGCATGTTGTCGTGAACATCGACGGTCGTGTCGGGCGTGTGGAACTTGCTCGTCACCGGCTGCACGATGATCGGTTGCCGGAACCGGCTTTGCGCGATGCCCGGCTGGCTGAACTTCGACGCGAGGCGCGTAGAGGCCGTCCGGTGATGGGCCTCATCTAGCTCGATGCCTACGAAATGACGGCCCATGTCCCTCGCCGCGACCAGCGTGCTGCCCGAGCCTGCAAAGGGGTCGAGCACGATGTCGCCGGGCTTGGTGAAGGCTTCCAGTAGCGGCGTGAAAATGCCGACCGGCTTTTGCGTCGGGTGGAGCTTGTTGCCTGTGTAGCTCCAGGGGATCACGTCAGGCGGCGGGCTCAAAGGCGCTGCCGGATGGCCCTTAACCAGCAGGTAAGCCTGCTCGTGCTCATATCGCATGAAGCGCGCCGACGAGCTGTACTTCTTCGTGAAAACGATGTGACCGGCCATCTGAAAACCGGCCTTCTTCCAGGCTTCGATGAAGCGGTCTGCCTTGTTCCAGGCGTAGAACGACACGCAGAAGCTGTTGTTCTTGAGCACTCGGTGCATTTGCGCGAAGGCGGGGTCTATCCAGGCGTCGTTGTCGTCGTTCTTTACGGTCCGCCCATCGCGATCGCGATAGTGAACGAGGTACGGCGGATCGGTCATGATGAAATCCGCCGAACCGGCGGGCATTGTTTTCATCACGGTGATGCAATCGCCTTGCATGACGCGGTCGAGTGAGACGGCCCCGGTCATGGGCCACGCGGGGAGTTGCGGTGCGTCCGTACGTGACGCGCACGTTCGCGCCGTACTTCGGTCGCGTATTCCGTGTGCTGCAACAGATTCTGCAGCTTCATCTCTGTGCCATGCGCGGGACCGGACAACTCCTCCCAGGGAGCGCGCTGGCTCTTTGCTCCGCCAATGAACTTGCTGTTGCCGTAGGCATCCTTGCGAACCCCGGCATAAGCATCGTCTTCGGTCTTAGCAGCTCCTTGCTGTTTAGTTGCGTGATGGTTGAAGCGGCGGGTAAGTGTCATTCAGCGGCACCTTCCGTCTGATCGGGTTAAAGCATACTTGCTTGATCTCATTAGCCTGCCTGATTCGCAAGCCCCCGTCTACCCGCGTGAACGCGTAGTGTTCAAGAATCGAAAAATCGAGTAGACTCTGTCCGAAATCGACATTCTTTGTGCGTTGCCGCAATCCGTCGACAATCCTGAATAACCCTCTTACAACATCACCATAGCAAGCTTTCGGGCGAACCCGCTTTGAGCGGGCCGGGCTCTATTCGCCCATATGATTCCCGCCAAGCATGGGCTCACCGAGCCTCCCGGCCGCGTGGCCGCACCCCGAAAAACGGGAGTCTCGGCCTTTCGGTAACGATCCCTTTCGCGAAGAACTCAAGACAGAAAAGAACTCAAGAACTAAACGCTAAGGGTGGCCTCCCTCGCGCCGCACAAGGGTAAAGCTACGCCGCCCGACCGGGTTTCCCCAGGCTTCCGCGCCATAAACAGCATGGCTTGTGCAGCCTGGGCGATACCCCTCCCGGATCGTGCGCCCTTGCGCTCTGCTACCCCCGCCTTCGCCAGTGGGCAAGGTTGCATTTCATTTGCAACCTCTTACCAAAAGGACAAAAAACATGACGAAGAAAAGCAGAACGACAGCGCAGCCCGGCTTCGACCGTAAAGACGTTTATACCCGTGTAACCGACCGCATCATCTCTGACCTTGAGAAAGGTATCCGCACTTGGCTGAAGCCGTGGAGCGTCGCGCATACGGCGGGACGCATCAGCAAGCCGCTGCGCCACAACGGTACGCCCTACCAGGGAATGAATGTTCTCTTGCTCTGGGGCGAGGCGATGGACAGGGGTTTTGTCGCGCCTATCTGGATGACCTTCAAACAGGCCCTTGAGCTTGACGCCCATGTGCGAAAGGGCGAGCGCGGCTCGCTGGTGGTCTACGCGAACAGGATCACCAAGACCGAGACGAACGAGCAGGGCGAAGACACCGAACGCGAGATCCCTTTCATGAAGGGGTACACGGTGTTCAACGTAGAACAGATCGAAGGACTACCCGCCCACTATTACGCGAAGCCGGAAAACCCGTTGCCGCTCTCCGAACGCATCGACAGCGTGGAAAGCTTCATGGTCAATACGCAAGCCGTCATTCATCACGGCGGCAACCGCGCCTTTTACGCCCCGCACCGTGACGCCATCCAGCTTCCGCCCTTCGAGGCTTTCAAAGACAAGGAGAGCTATTACGCGACGGCCCTGCATGAGCTGACCCACTGGACAAAGCACGAGCGCCGGTTAGAGCGTGATTTCAGCGCGAAGCGGTTCGGCGATCAGGGCTATGCCCGGGAGGAACTCGTGGCGGAACTCGGCGCGGCGTTCCTTTGCGCGGACCTCGGCATCACGCCGGAGATCAGGGACGATCACGCCGCCTATCTCGGGCATTGGCTGGAGGTGCTGAAGGAGGACAAGCGCGCCATCTTCAGCGCAGCGGCCCACGCGCAACGCGCCGCCGACTTTCTGCATGGCTTGCAGCCCAACAACCAGGCGGTTGAAGTAGCTCAGGATGATCTAGTCGCGGCCTGAGCAAGCAAAAAAGGCGCCCGGCCTTCGGGGCCGGGCGCCCAGTTTTCCTAAAATACCCAACGGCCGCAACCTATTGCAGATTCCCGTTGACCGAACGCTTGGTTCCGAATACTCGTAATGCACCCCCGGCCTTCACTGGCTGGGGGCGCAGGCATTTCCAGCCCATGTCAGCACTTACGTTCGGTAAACTCGATCCAGAGGTCGGTCGCCAGTGACGTTCAAATCACAATTCTCGGCCTCGCAAGAGAAGGCCCACAACCGGAATATCGCGACCAAGATCCACGAGGAGCTGACGAAGCTGCGCGCCGGCGTGGATGCATCGCCGACGACGCCAAAGCGTTGGGTTTGGGAGTTGATCCAGAACGCCAAGGACGTGAATATCGCGGGCAAGGTCCGCGTTCGTATCGAGGCGGCTCTGGACGACGCAGACGCACACGTCACCTTCGAGCACAACGGGGGCGCGTTCTCGGCGGAAAATATTCGTTTCCTGATCGAGCAGGTCTCGTCGAAGGACAGGACGAATGACAGTACCGGACGCCCGACGACGACCGGGAGGTTCGGCACGGGCTTTCTCACCACCCACCTCCTGTCCGAGCGTGTCATTATCAAGGGCGTCACGGAGGGCAGGGGCTTCTCGGCGAGGAAATTCAAGCTGTCGCTCGACCGCAGCGGCTCGGAGCTGGAAGACATCATCGCTGCGGTGCAGGCCGCGAAAGATTCGCTTCAGGACCTGGATGATCGGCCGCCGTATGCAGGATATACGCCTGGCGCGTTTAATACGGCTTTCCGCTACCAACTCGCCGACAAGACCGGCAAGAACGTAGCGCGCGCTGGCTTGGCGGACCTCGACATATGCCTGCCGTATACGCTCGCTTTCGTGCGAGAGCTTGAAAGCGTCGAGTACCCGAACCGTCTGTTGAGCCTCGAAGAGGGTGAAGACGCGAAGGTCGACGGCGATGTGCAAATCCTCTCCGTGACGGTTGCAGACCCGGACGGGTTCTCCCATCCGGTCACGTCGTCGATCGCGGTGCTGAGCAGCGACCTGACCACCATCGCCATACCGGTCAAGCAAACAGCAAACGGCGTGCAGATTCTCCCGCTCGCCCCGAATGTCCCGCGGCTGTTTTGCGATTTTCCGCTCCTGGGAACTGAATCCTTCCCGTTCCCGGTGGTCATCAACAACCCGACCTTCAATCCGACGGAACCGCGCGACGGCATCTTCCTCACCAGGACCGAGCGCCCCTTTCCCCAGATCGACCACAACAAGAGCATCCTCGAAGAGGCGCTTGCGCTATATCTCTCGCTGCTCGACCACGCGTCGGAAAACGGCTGGCAGAATCTTCATCTCCTCGCAGCCACAAAGATAGTTCCTGCAGAGCTCGCCAGGATGGATCAGAACTGGTACAAGACCGCGATCCTCAAGCCCATGCGGGACACTCTCCTGCGCACCAACATCGTGCGGACGGCTGCGGGCACGCTGGCACCAATCCAGTCCGCCGACGGCTCGACCAATATCTGGTTTCCGACTGGCCCCTCCAAAGAGGTCCGGCGGGCCATTTGGCGCTGCTGCAAGACATGGATACCACCACAGCTCCCGGCACAATCGGACGTCGAAGTTTGGAACGACATCATCTGGGCCGAGTGCAACAAACTGACGCTCGACCAGGTCGCCACCTTTGTTGAGGAAGACGGAACGATCGAGAATCTGGCTGGCGAGCTCCAGGAAAAAGAAGTCCACCAGTGGCTCATGGAGTTCTACGCCACGTTCGAGCTCGACGAGACCGCCTTTCAGTCGGTGGTCACCAAACGCGCCATCTTCCCCAACCAGAACGGAGCATTCAAGCGAAAGGCCGACTTGTCCCGCGATGCCGGCGACATCGACCCCGCGCTCCTGGACATCCTCAAATTACTGGGAGACGACCTGCGCGACCGGCTTCTCGATGTTGGAATCACTACGGAGCTTGATGACCTATCCACGACAGACGGGCCGTTCGTGGTCAAGGAAATCGCGGCGACCATTGAGAAAAAGGTCAATGATCGGGCGGCCATGAAGAGCGTTCGCCCTGCGCTTGCTAGGCTGCTGCTGTGGTTCCGCGAAAATACGTCTCGCGCGAAAAAGCTCTTTCCGATGCTTTACGACCACAGGCACCTGCTCTATGACGACGAGCAAATCCTCGACAATATCGAGCGCGCCGAGGAATTGAGCGACCTGCTGAGCGAATACAACGTCAAGAACGTGGCCGAGCTTCGCGCCGTCATCGAGAAGCACGCCGCGAGTTCGCAGCTCCTGCCCGTGACGCAGCAGATCATCGCCAGCCTCGGAATTACCTCGGTGGAAGAGTGGACGAAAGCGCTCGAAGACAAGAACCTCGCGGCTCTTTTCTCCCACGAATCCACGACCACGCCCGAGATGTTCGTCCTGGCGCAATCCTTGATCAGGAAAGCGAAGAAGCGCGTCATCGACCACCTTCTGACACTCGACGATTACGACCTCAGCGAAATGGACGAAACGGCGCTCACAGTCCTCGCAGGGGTGAAGAAGGACGGCCGGGAAGTCACCATCGTGGTGAGGCCCGCCTACGACGGCACGGTGATCATCTACTATCAATCGGAGCGCGACGTCCTCGACTTCGTCGACCATGAGCTCTGGGTGGATACGGGCGACGATGTCCGGCGCATCACCTTCGGCCACATCTTGAAGACAACCGATATTCGAAGATTCCCGGTATAACGCCATGAGCATCGCCCAAGACATCCTGGACCAGATCGGTCAACCTGAAACCGAGCGGCTGGAGTATAAAGCGGTGCTGCCGCCGGCCGCGACCGTCGCGCAACTGATCAGCGCGTTCGCCAACGCCAAGGGCGGAGCCATCGTCCTCGGCGTCGTCGAAAACGGAAAAGACGTCCTCATCAACGGGCTCAGCGACGAATTCCGCGCCGTGCAAATTACCCGCAAGGCCATCGACCTTTTGTCGCCGCAGCCCGCCGTGAAGTATGACTATGTCGTTCACCAGGGCAAGCGCCTCTTCGTCATCGAGGTGCAGAAGTCGGACGCAGCGGTCTTACTGGGCGGCAAGAGCTATGTCCGGACCGGCGACCGTACCGTCCTCACGCAGACCGCCCCGGGCAAGGCGATCCGGAATGCCGGCATTGACCGCCTGTCGACGATCTTCAAGACGAGCCGCAAGTCTTGCACCGCTGCGCGCGCGAAGCTGCTCGACCATTACGAAAGCGTCCTCCTGATCCTCGACGACCTCGGCAAGCTCCTCTATCCCAAAGGGGCAACCGTCCCGACCGACAACGCCGAAGGCAAGATGCTGCTGCGCATCCTGTTCTCGTCCTGCGCCGACAACTTCGAAATCTTCATGTCGGACCTGCTGTACGAGATCTACCTCGCAAAGCCCGAGACGCTCAAATCGAACGCGCAGGTGACCGTCAAGGAAGTGCTGGACTGCACCGACATGCAGGAGTTCATCGGCCGCTATGCAAAGAGCAAGCTGAAGAAGCTTCAGCGCGGCAGCGTCAAGGGCTTCATCGCGGACAACAAGCAGATAAAGTCGCTGGGCGTGTTCGATGCAGCGACGCAGGAAGAGATCGAGAAGCTTTTGCAGATCAGGCACCTCTACGCCCACCAGAACGGGCTCGTCGACGAACGTTTCAGGGAATACTTTCCGGGCGCGAACCTCAACGACGAATTCCGGATGACCCTTGATGAGTTCCTGGCGCGCGTCGAGTATCTGGCGCAGGCCATCGAAGCCGTCGATGCGGCTGCGCGCAACGACTATCAGCTGGCGTCTTATTCCTGAAGATAAGGGGGCGCACCCCCGGGTCGTCGGTCTGTTCAGTTCAAAGACTCAATCGGTGGGCGCGGAACAGGCGTTCAAAGAATTCGCCCACCATCGCGGGTCCGGTGGGAGCAATGAGCTCTGTGGCGCCGAACCGATATACATCGTAACCCGAAAGACGCAGATCGCGGTCTGCGGCGGCCATCGCGGCATACTTGCTGGGGTCAGCCTTGGAGTCAGCGCCGGCATAGTGCTGCTTGCCATCAACCTCCAGAACAACCCGCACTCCATTCGGAAGCAGCATGAGGAAATCCATGCGAAACCTCAACAGCGCATCCTTGCCTCGTTCCTGTACCGTCTTTGGGTCCCAGTGCAACCACACTTCAGGCAGGAGCGCCGGGAGACGGGGAATCGAGTGCTTGAAATGCTTGAAGTACGACTCGAACAGGAGCCGTTGCGGGGGCGAGTTGTCGGGAAGGCAGCCGAGGAGTCGTTTATAAAGTGATTTTTTCGCCTCGTCTCCTGCGAGCCCGCTCGACGTTTCCCACCAGGCCTGCAGGTCTCTCCAGGACAGACCTTCGGGGCCGATTTGGCGATCGTAGATAAGAACATCGTCGCGGCCGGTAACGACCTCCACGTCGTTGTTGATTGCATCGCTGAAACGCAGATCGGGTTTGACCTTCGACGCGAAGATGAGGTTTTTCGGCGTTGTCCGCACGCCTCTTCCGACCGGTACGGCTGTAAAAACGGGATAGCCGCCAGCTGTGCCGGTTTCCTGAAGTTCGATCTGGCACGGCTTGAGTGCCCCATTCAGGACCTCTGCGAATTTGTTCTGCTGTTCCACGTCCGGTCTCACCTCTGATGAGGTGAGGCCTTCCAGCAAAAGCAGGAAGCGCTTGTCGGAGCAAGTGTAGGCCCCCAGTGCTTCGAATAGATCGTCTGCTTTCCAGTCGTCGTTTTTGATGACCCACTGCTGGATCTTCCATTTGAGGTTGCGTGGAGATGATGAAAAGAAGTCGAGAGGGTCTTCCAGAATAAAGAGGCTTTCAAGCAGGTCCATGAAGGCATTCGGCTTCAGCCATAGTGGTTCCTCTTCCAGGGCCTTCGCGACCTCACGACGAAATCGCACCGGCACTTCCGGCGACGGAGAAAGCGCCCAGACAAGTTCCTGGACTTCATTACGTATCTCCGCACTAGGTCGGAACCCTGAAAGATAGGCTTTTGCGACATCCGCTTGATCGGCGTCCGGCGCCGCATCAAAGGCTGCGTAAAGCCGGTCGCGTTTTGAACCTTCTGTACCGGGCGAAGGCAGACCGAGTTGCTCGCAGAGATCAGGCAGGCGGTCGTGCGTGGCGTGGTCTTTCAGCCCGCCGATCAAGTCGCGCAGTCTTCGCCGAAGCGGTGAGTAATCCATTGATGTCACGGCGGAGGTCGAACCTCGTCATATGCAGTTTCTCACCGGCGAGGAGTAGGGAACAGCGTGCCTCGACCAGGTTGGCGGCTGCAGAAGAGAGAAGCACCCGGCGGCCGGCCGCGCAAGCCTAAAGTTGGAGCCAGAGGCCTCGATTTCGTTCGCGGCAGCCTAATTCCAGTAATATGGCAGGAACGGAGCGGTTTCCGGGGCATCGAGACTTACACAGTGACTTACACAGTTTCACATTTTCAAAATCTAAGTAGTCAACTTATCAACCAGTTGCGAGCAGACCGAAAATACTTAAAATCCCGGGTCCGTAACCGGACGTGACGGTTCGATTCCGTCTCCGGGCACCAAATCAACTCGACTCGCATGAATCGAAATGTCCCCTGGTTGTGGTTTCACGAAGCCGCTCGGTTTTGCGGACGGCCTAGAGTTCACACCTGCTCCTAGAAATCTGTGGTGAAATCCAATCCGCAGACACAGCGCCTGAAGGCGCATTCAAAACCCAGCACTTGCGGCACGCCTGAAGGCGTGNNAGGCGTGCCCTGATACGAACCGACTCTACCAAGGGCTCCTAGAAGAATCCGCGCAAAGAGGCGACAATGGTTCGCGTCAACTACCACTAAAGGAGCCACGGTTGGGAGCCAGCCCGATTCTGAAACCCAGTCCCAAGCCTGTGAACCCCAAGCCCGCGAACCCCAAGTCTGCGAACCCCAAGCCGAAGCTTGGGTTGCGCGCTTGGATGGAGCGCGTGCCGATGGAGTGTGACCGCGCGGCCATCGGTTTCGATGCCGACGCGGTACACGACCTTCGCGTTGCCTTGCGGCGCTGCCGTTCTCTGGCCGATGGATTGATGGCGATCGATTCCGATTCTTCATGGAAGGAGATGAAGAAGGCGGGGAGAAAGCTTTTTCAGGCGCTCGGTGAGTTGCGCGACATGCAGGTGATGGCGGAGTGGATCGAGAAGCTGGGCGATGCAGGGGTGGGAGACGCGGCAAGCCGCGTCTCTACAGAAGGCCGGGGCGAACCGGTCGTCGTCCGGCTGCTGGATCGCGTGCACGCGCGCGAAGGCGAATGCAAGCAGCACGCCTTCAAAGATCTCAATCAGTTTGACCGCAAGCAATGGCGGCAGTGGACGAGAACGCTGCCGCGGCGCGCGGCGCGGGTGCGTCCGGGGAGCGTGGTGTACCTGCATCTGGCGCTCGAAAAGTGGATCGCCGCCTACGATCTGCACAAACACGCTTTGCGGACGCGGTCGCAGGCGGCTTGGCACGCACTGCGCATCGGCATCAAACGATTCCGTTACACGGTGGAAAATTTTCTGCCGCGCCAGCACGCGCTGTGGGGCGGCGATCTGAAAGAACTTCAGGATCTGCTGGGAGAAGTGCACGATCTGGATGTGCTGTGGGCCATGGCCGTCGAGGCGCAGGCATTTCCCGACGTCGAGAGTCGCGACCGCTGGCGTGAGAAAGTGAACGCGGAGCGCGCTCAGCGGATCGAGCGCTATCGCGAGAAGATGGTGGGACGGCAGTCGCTGTGGCGCGTGTGGCGGGCGGAGTTGCCGTCGGGTCCGCGGTTGCGGGCGGCGGCGATGAGCCGTCTGCGCGTGTGGGCTGGATATCGGGATCCCGACTTCGCGCACTCCGAGCGCGTGGCTAGGTTGGCGCTTCTTTTGTATGACGGGTTGAAGAATGCGGGACTCGGGATGGGAACGATGACGACGAAGCCGGAGACGTCCGACTTGGTTGCGGGCGACGTTGCGGGCGACGTTCCGCACGATTGGCGAGCGGTGTTGCAGGCGGCGGCATTAATGCGTGATGTGGGCAAGGCCAAGGGCNNCCTTTGGGTTGGAGTGCGCGAGAACTGGAACTGGCGGCGGTGGTGGCGCGCTATCATCGTGGTGCGTTGCCGCGTCCGCGGGGAAAGTCTATGCAACTGCTGGAACTGGCGGATCGGCCGATCGCCATGGAGCTGGCTGGCGTTTTGCGTCTGGCTAACGCGCTGGACATGCGCAATGGCCGAGAGAGCGCAAACTCTCCGCGGCTCGAAGTCAGCGTGCAGGACCGCTTCGTGGTGGTGCGGGTGGCGGGATACTCTGCGCTGGACCGTTCGGCGGAAGATATTGCCGCGGCGCGACATTTGCTGGAGACGGTGCTGCGGCGGCCGGTGCTGGTGCGGGGGTTACGGGGTCCGGCGGGAGGCGAAAGGTCGATGTGGCGCGCAATCACGTAGGGACAGCCGNNGCTGACACTTCTCAGAAATGCCTCCCTCTTCCACACTTCTTTTGTGACTCATGCAAAACTGGTTTCGATGGCGGTGCGATGGCTGCGACGATATCGCTGCGGCGTGGTGCTGAGCGAGCAGGCGTGCGCGAGTGGCGAGATGCCGGACGCTATTGGATGGAAAAGGGCCTGCCATTCGGTGTTGGTCGAGAGCAAGGTGTCGCGCGCGGATTTTCTGGCGGATCGCGACAAGCCGTTTCGGCAGACGCCTGAGACTGGCGTTGGCTGTGAGCGGTATTACCTGGCGCCGCGAGGTCTGATTCGGACCGAGGAACTCCCCACGAGTTGGGGACTGCTGGAGGTGTACGGGCGCGAGATCGAGCGGGTGAAGGCGTCGGCGAAGAACCTGCGTTCCGAGGCCGGGTTCCAGAACGAGATGAATTTGCTGCTGGCTAGTTTGCGCCGGGTAGAAATCCGCATTGAACCCGAGAGCATCACCGACTTCCTCAAGTGGAAGAACCGCATGGTGGAGTACAACCGGGGCCGGCTGCCGGAAGGGCTGGTTGCGGCGGAAGAGGAAGCAAACGGATTCCTGCTGGGAACGGCTGGCGATTAAGAATGCGGAGTTCGCGATGCCCGGCCCCCAAAAGTCAAATCTGATTTTCGTAGAGACGCGGCTTGCCGCGTCTTCGGAGACGGGGCAAGCCCGGGCAAGCCCCCGTCTCTACAGGGAAGAACTTCTCCCCACAAAAAAATGAAACCGGGCGGCTAGGCCCGGCTTCGAGAGCGCTGGTTGCGATGCGGTTACATCGCAGGCCGACGCCGCTGGCTCGGAGATTTGCGCGGGCGCGGTTCACGTCCGCTTGTGCATCTCGCGCCAGCAAAGTGTTCAAAAGGAGCGAGGATACAGACATCACCACGGGAGCAACTGTAGGGCCAGTGCCGGATTCCGGGCAGTGGTTCGAATTGTTATTGCAAAGTAAAGACAATACAGCTAGTTAACGGATCTGATCCCTTTTGTTGACGAGGGTCAGTACGGGTTCGCTCCCAGTGGAGTGCTTCAAAATGTTGCACAGAGGGATGCACGGAGAGGCAGAGCCTAATCGGGATTGTTCGGCTAAGGCAGGAGAACTGTATAATTCCGCAAAAAGAAAAAACAGTCGCTGGAAGAAGTGCTTTTTGAGGATGAATGCTTATGATGCCAAAGGGGAACCCGGTGAAACCAGAAGGCGAGCGACGGGATCAGAAGAAACAATCCAAGAAACCCTACACAAAACCAGCATTCCGGTTCGAGCGTGTGTTTGAGACGCAGGCGCTGAGTTGCGGAAAGCTTCAGGGTGGGACTGGGAATTGCGTGCCTAACCGCAGTGCTTCTTAGCCAGCCTGCGGAACCCCGCTGTCAGACTAAGCCAGCGCCGCATTTCGCGCAGATGTCTCCGGGCTACAAGGGCAGCTTTGAGGAAGTCATTTCCGCAGCCCGTGAAGCCGTGCCCCTCCTGTCCTGATTTCCCCAGACAGCGACTCGATAAACGCTCTGGTCCCACGGGTCGTCACCCAACAATTATGGGCTCGCTTGTAACGCCTGGGTGGCTGACATCGTACCTGCTGCGCCACCGGCACAGTTGCCGCTGGTGGCGCCAGTAGAACCGCCTGCAAGGTTGCTACCCAAACCTATGAAGTAAGTCTGTGAAGCGCCGGCCAAGGTGCCCACCGGCACGCTGTTGTCGATCACAATTCCACCCGTCGGCCAGCAACCATTCCCACCAGGAGTTGTAACGTTCAAGCCGGAACCGGACCGGCTGACCGCCGCTGGATTGCTTACGTTATAGGACAACACGCAGCCGTTTCCAGCAGTGTTCGTACACCCGGCCCCAGTCCCGCGGTAGACGCTGAAGAAAATATAGTCTGTGCCCGCGGTAGTCTGTGTTCCATTGGTGGTGCACGCGCTCAGACCGTTGTTGCAGAACTCATTAAGGGTAGATGGCCACGGAGGCGTGGCACCGGCGCCGGTAAAGCTAAGGCCGCTAGCAACGGCTAAAGGAGCTCCCATTACTGAGTTAGTGATGGGTATCTTGTACAGATTTGCTCCGGTAGTCACGCCGGTGTTTCCTACTGCGTAAAGGTTTCCTGTATGCGCTGCCGACGAGTAGTACACGTTGTCGAAAATGCCGTGGTAAAGGTAATATCCCGCGCCGCCCGTACCCACTTGCTGGATGGCCGCACCGGTGTTGTCAGTGAAGTTGGTCGAGAGTTCATACACCGCGTTGTTGCCAGCGATTGTGGTGACAAAGGCGTAGAGTTTGCCCGCACTGCTATCCACCAGGGGCGCGTCGGCAATAGCATCCCCACCGGTGCTCGCGGTGCCGTGTACGGTCCCAGTCGATGCCGTTACGGAATGCAGGGCACCTAACGCGCCACCTGCAAAGTCGCCCACAATCACGTTCCCGGTGACGCCGTCGTAGATGGGCAACGAGAGTTTCGACGCGCCCAGAGTTACCGGCCAAGGGCTCCCCGCCTCGGCTGGGGTTCCTCTAAACAGTCCCGTGAACTTGTGGAGTTTGCCGCTGTCGTCGCCCACAAAAGCCGTATCGCTGGCGTAATCGTAATAGGGCGCAGAGAACGTGTCGTTAGGGGCGCCACTAAAAGCCAAGGTCACTGCGCATGGAGCTGTGCAACCCCGATAAGTGGCAGGCGTCGCAGCCGCAGGAGTCACGGGCAGGGTGGGGGTCCCGCTGCCCGCCGCCCACTTCAGCAGTACCAGGCTAGCCGTAGTGCCGCTAACCTGAACGAACGCCACTTGTGTGCCATCCAGGGAGGGCACGGGAGAAGTCGTGGCCATGCCGCCGGTGTTATAGGCCCAATAGGCCGACGGAACCGTGCCCGGGCATCCACCCGTATAAAGATTGGAGAACGCGACAATCGTTGCCGCCCCCGTCGCGCCCGCCGTGCCCATGGGATAGATGACAAAGTCGCTGCAACTGGCCGTGGTGAAGCTAAACGAGTATTTGGCAGGATACATGTTCGGCTGCACAACAGCGCCGGCTACGCCGCCGCTGAGCGTCGCACCTCCCCAGGCGAAACCGTTGAAGTTAGCTGTCGTGGTCCCATAGGCGTTGCCAGCCGGCCCCGGCGCGTTGGCCGTGACGGTAATCGTCGTTCCATTCGATCTCGCGGAAACGCCGGTGGCAAACACTTGCAGCGTGGCATTCTGGTCGATGGCGGACGCGATATTCGCGGCCACTTGCGTCGGGCTAGCCGCAGCAGCCCCTGACCAGTAAGCGAAGGTCGTCCCCGAGGTCGCGCCATCGGTGCCGCCGATCATGTTTGAGCCTGCCCAGGTAAAGTTCGATAACGTACTCCCGAGTGCGGAGTCTCCACTCGACCCTGCCGTGCGCGCCGTCAAGATGACGCCACCAAGGGTTGAAGTTGCGGTGACACCCGCCGCAGCCGGGCAGGCGTTAATCGCCGCTGCCAGGTTTGTCGCCAGCGTTATGGGGTTATTGCTGGTTGCGAAGGTTCCGGCGGTCGAACTCGGGCAGGTGTTGGTTCCGGCAGACCCGGCAGTCACAGTCCCCCACGAGAAGAGCCCGGTATTGTTCGATGCTCCGACCGCCAGGGAAGGCCCGGCAGCCACGCTGGAAACCGTAAATGTACTGCCAGAGGTATAGCTGGCTGTGACCCCAACGGCTGGGTACGAACTGTTGCAAGCAGTAATGGCGGCCGCGATGTTTGCGGCCTCGGCCGCAGTGGTAGCACCGGCGGCAAAGATCCCGGTGGTTGGGCTGGAGCAACCGTTGCTGGGCGAGCCTGTGGTGACGGCACTCCAGACGAAGTTGCTGGCGGTGTTGCTGAGCGTAAGGCTGCTGGTAGGACTTCCCAGCGTTGTGCTGCCGATTGTGACGACGGCCCCAGTCGAGTATGCCGTGACCCCAACGGCGGGATACGCAGTGTTGCAGGCATTAATGGCATTGGCCAGGTTCGTTGCCGAAGTGGACGGGTAGGTACTGACAATAAAAGTCCCGGCGGTCGCGCTGGTGCATCCGTTCGTGCCAGTCGTATAACCGGGAATCGAGCCGGTATTCGGGGTCAACGCCCAGGCGGTCTGAGAAGAGGTCGCGGTAAAAGGTATAGGGTTGCCCGTGATGTTGGTCACGGTGACGAACGTACTCGTGCCAGGGTTTGCCAAGTTCGCCGTGACACTGGGATTCGGCGTCGTAACATACGAGTAACAGGTGGACTGCCAGATCCCGTAGAGCCCCTGGGCGACCGTCGGACATGCTGCCGGACTATTCGTGATCGCAGCCTCCATAGCCTGCGATTGATTAGGCTCGGCGGTTCCCCACCACACACACGGCGTGATCGCATTTTGACAGTAATATTGCGTGCCAGTAAATTGCTGGCCAGCAAATGCTGAAGTCGTTTCCTCGAATATGTAAGTGACAGGCCCTATGGTAACAGTGTCGTTATTCGCAGCGCCGTTAGCATTATTAACACTCACCGTACCCGTTCCATACGTTCCGTTCATCGCGGTTAAGACCAGCGTATTAACGCCATTCTTGATGGTAATTGTCTGGCCGGAGGTCGCGCCGGCGCCCGAGAAGGTGCCGGTGGCCGTTGCCCCGGTCGCCCCGGTTGTCAGGGTCAGTGTGTTGGGGCTGATTCCCGCCGAGTTGGTAATGGTGATGGTGGGAGCGATGGTTGAGGATGGCGCGCCTGACACCGTGCCCACGACGAAGGACGCCGTCGCGTTGGTCGTAAGGTTTAATACGTTTGCGCCGTTGGTGATGGTGACGCCCTGACCGGCGCCGGGTGCTCCCGTGAACAGTCCCGAGCCGCCTGCCTTCGTCGGCGCGCTCCCCGTCAAGGTCTGGCCGTCGACGGTCACGGTTGAGGTAGCGATCGCATTGTTGGTGGTGACGGTGCCCGTTCCGCTCGCCGCAACCCCGCCGATCGCCACGGCCCAGTCTTTCTTCAGAGCAACTTTCCGTCTTCTCGGCGGGATCCTCCAGACGGCGCCCGCCTCCTTGTCTGGCGCACCGGCTCCTGAAACTTCCGCGCTTGGCGCGCTGGCGGCGGAGACACCCGTATCTTCCAGCGCCTTTGCGCGCGCGCTGCGCTTGATCTGCTGCAGGGTAAAGCGGGGATCGTTGACAATCTTAAGCCACTCCTCGAACTTGCCACTCTCGATCGCCTGTTGCTCAGTGCCGGGATCGGAGAAGACCAGATAGTGGTGAGTCCAATCGTCGGGCAAACCGCGCTGCTGGACCGCCCAATCCTCGATGTTGCGCTGTACCACCGGATCCACCGCCGGATTTCCGACGCCCGGAACGGGGAGCGCATCTTGCGCGCAGAGCGTGCCCGTTACCACCAACAGCGTACCAACGCAGAAAACGACTGGTTGCACAAAGCGGAAGACACGGCCCATGGGTCGATCCCTCGAAGAAAATGTCGAATTTGGGCCATTATATGCAGGAGATTTGGCCCCAGCTAGTGCCCTTCTGTGAACCCTCCGGACGGGTTCGGGCCAGAAATAAGGAACTTCGATCGCAAGCGCGACCGTAGCAAACCCTACATTTCCCGCCGGCCTTCCATGGCCTTCAGCATGGTGACTTCGTCGGTGTATTCGATGTCGCTGCCTACCGGAATGCCCATGGCGATGCGGGTTACGCGCAGTCCCTGGCGCTTCAGTTGCTGGGCGAGGTAGGTGGCGGTGGCTTCTCCTTCGACCGTGGGATTGGTGGNNTTTTGATTCCGGGTAGGACTGGTGCAGTACTCGCAGGGATCGACGTCGGTGATGTTGTTACAGATCGAGCACAGGTGCAACTTGGCCTTCACATCGCGGACGGCGGAGGCTAGAGCTTCGGCGTCATCCGCGCTCGATCGCAGAATATGAAAGGCGAGGCGCTGCGCGCTCTTGTTGCCGATTCCCGGCAGCTTTTTGAGCTCGTCGATGAGGCGGGTCATGGGTTCGGCGAAGCGAGACATAAGATTTGTAATTGGTGATTTGTAATTGGTAATTGGAAACCGGCTGTTCTGGCCGTCTGGGTCCAAATTACCAATTACAAATTACCGATTACAAATTCCCCGCGATTCCACCGAGCATTCCGCCCATGGTCGACTGCATCGCTTGATCGACTTTGCGCCCGGCTTCGTTTAGGGCGGCCATCACCAGGTCCTGCAGCATCTCCACGTCGCCGGCTTTGATCGCTTCCGGATCGATGGCGATGGCTAGTACCTGCTTGCGGCCATCCATTTTGACGGTGACCGTACCGCCGCCGGCCGAAGCCTCGACCACGGTCTGCTCCATCTTTTTTTGCAGCGTCTCGTACTGCTGCTTGGCCTGCGACATCAGTTCCTGCAAATTGAATCCGGACATAGGAAATATTTGTAATTGGCGATTTGTAATTTGTAATTTAAGACCAAACAACGCGGAGTGGGGCTTTTCAATTACAAATTACAAATCGCAAATTACCAATTCTTCTAGCCTTTCTCCCGATAGTCGATCACAGTGCGGATTTCGGCTCCGAATTTTTCTTTCATGCGCTGCACGATCGGGTCTTGTTCGGCGCGGCTGCGCGCGCTTCCGTTCGATGCCCTTCGTGGCGCGGAGGACGCTCGCGGCGCTCCTCCGGACTCGACTTGCATCTTAATGGGCTTCCCGGCTTGGCCGCTGGCGGCGGCGCTCGCTATGCGGCGCGCTTCGGCGGTGAATGACATTTCGATCATCGTGTTCGAAGCGGCCACTTTCGCGATCAGCGAGCTTCCTGCCAGTGTCCACTCCGCGTTTTCCAGGATGGAAACTAGCATTTGCTGATTGCTGAGCGCGTTTAGAACGGCGTCGCGCAGGGACTCGGCGGCGGCCGGAGACAGGGCAAGCCCCGTCTCTGCGGTTGCGCGAGTTGGTTCCAGCATCGCCGGTTCAGAACGCGGGTCCGGAGAGATTTCGGCAACGGCGGGCGCGGCCGATCCCATGATGACTAGGTTCGCGCTTGATCCGGTCGGTGTTCCGCTCGTTGTTCCGCCCGTGGCGTTCATTCCGCCGGCGGATTCGGCTTTGGGAATGGTTTTGCGTGCGGAGTCGGCCGCGAACGGCGACACCGAACTTGATCGCGCCGGCGTAAGAGGCTCGGTGCGGCGGGCTTCCGCGGGCGAAGCGAGAATCGGCCTCGGGGTGGTGCGGGCTGGTCCAGAAGTGGAGGCCGCGGCATCGCTCAGCAACTGTTCGATGGGCAGCAGACGCTGCGCATGCGCCATCTTCAACAATCCGAGTTCAAGGTGGAAGCGCTGTTCCTGGCGGTATCCGAGTTCTCCATGGGTGCGAAGCATGATCTGCAAATGGCGGGCCAGGTCTTCTTCGGTGAACCGATCGGCGATGCGGCTGACGCGGGCGCGCTCATCGGAGGAAATCTGGAGGAGCGCCGAGTCTTTGCCCGCGATCTTCGCGACCGTCACATTTCGCAGGAAGCGCACCAACTGGCGCGCGAAGTGCGTGGGGCTGTGACCTTCGCCAAGCAGTTCGTCGACCAGCACCAAAATTCTTTCGCTCGAGCTTTCGGCGACGGCTTGCATTACGGTTTCCAGCGCCGTTGCCGGGGCGGAACCGATCAGGCTGCGGACGGAATCGATGGTCAGGTGATCGGAGGTGGAGGCGATGGCCTGGTCGAGGATGGAGAGCGCGTCGCGCATCGAGCCGTCGCCCGCTTCGGCAAGCAGGGCGAGGGCGCCCTCGTCGGCGGGGATGTTTTCTTTGGCCACGATGTCGCGGAGTTGGCCCATGATGTCGTCGAACTTCATGGCGCGATAACTGAAGTGCTGGCAGCGCGAGCGAATGGTCTGGGGAATATCTTCCGGCTGGGTGGTGGCCATCATGAAGATGACGTGGCTGGGAGGCTCCTCGAGCGTTTTGAGCAGGGCGTTGAAGGCGGCGTCGGTGATCTGGTGGGCTTCGTCGAGAATGTAGATCTTGAAACGATCGCGTGCCGGGCGGTAGCGCGCGGCCTCGCGCAATTCGCGGATCTCGTCGATGCCGCGATTGGTGGCGGCGTCGATTTCGATGACGTCGACGGAGTTGCCATTGCGAATCTCGGTGCAGGAATCGCAAACGCCGCAGGGCTCGCGGACCGGCTTGTCGTTGGAACTCGAGCGGCAATTCAGCGCCATGGCCAGGATGCGCGCGACCGTGGTCTTGCCGATGCCGCGATGTCCGCTGAAGATGTAGCCGTGCGCGATGCGCTCTTGCGCGATGGCATTTTGCAGGGTGCGGGTGACGTGTTCCTGGCCGATGACGTCGGAAAATTTCTGCGGGCGGTATTTGCGGGCCAGGACCTGATAGCTCATCGGAATTCCTGATTATACAGTCTCACACACGCGCGGGAAGTTTGCCCGGGCACGGTCTTGTCGAGCCCTAAGAGGCTGCACAAAGTGTGACCTCAGCGGCTAAAAACGCTACGGAAAAACTCAATCCCGCGCAGAGGCTGCGCCCTCAACGGCTGAAGCCGCATTCAAAACCATGCAGTTACCGCATCGCTGAAGCCCTCCACCCCATCACGCCAAAACCGGGCGTGCTGGGGACCCCGGCGCTGCGCCACCCAAAATCGAGTGCAACACCGAGGTAGTTGCCGAATTTCCGATCCGGCCGGCCGCTTGCGTGGCGGAGCGGGGAGGGGTAGGGTTCTACTGCAAAGATTTGAAGAGGAGGCGGCTATGCAACTAAGAATGAGCACACGATCAATGCAGGGCGTGCTGGTGGTGGATTGCAGCGGCCGGATTGTGTTTGGCGAGGAATCGGCCAGTCTGCGCGATACCGTCAAGAAACTGCTGGTCCAGAGCCCGCAGGTGGTGCTGAGTCTGCGCGAAGTGAATTACGTCGACAGCGGGGGTCTGGGAACGCTGGTTTCGCTGTATACGACTGCGCGCAACGCCGGCGGCGCGGTGAAGCTGGCGCGCGTGAACCAGCGCGTCGGCAACTTGCTGCAGCTCACCAAGCTGCTGACTATTTTTGATGTGTTCGACGATGAAGAAGCGGCCGCGAAGTCGTTCAAGAAAGATGCGGCGTAAATCCAGCGTTCGCAATCAATTGAGATCGGACAATTCCAAGTAAGTCGAATTCATTGCATTTCCGGTTGGGGCGTCCGTAAGCACAAGGGTGCGAACCGCTCCGGCAGTGGATGGACTGAGGAACTCGGTAATATAGATTTGTGCCGCGTTTCCCGGTGCGGTGACGTAAACCTTAAAGCCTGGGGGAGGGGTAGCATTGTTGGGGTTGAAGGTAAAGGTTAAGTATTTGCTGACCTGCTTGTAGGTCAGGCCTTGAATCGCAATCGGGAGCCCGGGACCAGTGTTGGGGTTGAGCTCGATATAAACGTCTACCGAACTGGGTCCGCTGGGCGAGGCATGGATGACTCGGAATTCGACGTCGCCGGATGGGGGCGTCGGGATGCTGTCAGGGATCGACAAGAGAGCAACGTTGCTGTCGTTGGCAGCGGTTTTAGTGGCAACCACCGTGTAGTTCGCGCCGGCACCCCAGCCAACGGTGTCGGTGAAGACCGGGGTGGTGGTACCGGTCAAAACCCCTGCGATGGTGTCACTGCCCGACGGTACGCTGGTATAGCCAGGCTGGGCCGGCTGAACGTCGAGGAACGATACATGGGTAAATTCCGGCGTGCTTGCCGTATTCGGGCCGGTGACATCGATATCCAAGGCGGGGGCGTCCTGGATGGCGTGGACGAAACGAACCTGCGCGGGAGCGTTGGAAGAGCCACAACTGGCGGTGACGATGGTCAAGACCGCCAGGGCCAACGTTAAGGGCAGGGCTTTCAGCAAGCGAGACATCAAGCGGCACATCCGTAATTCTCCAAAAGCATTTGGCTGGTGAGCAGGAAGAATTTTAGCAGCTTGTTCGGTGGTCTGCCGGGGTCGGTTGAGGACCGGGAGCTTCCATCGAAAACCTTGAACCACAGGGTACACAGGGG
>PKXK01000112.1:149-5801 GCA_003132325.1 Acidobacteriaceae bacterium | reverse complement strand
GAGAGTGGGCATGATTTTCTGCGAATAAGAAGCCGTAAATCTAGCAGAAAGTCATGGCGATGGCGAGGAGAGAACGAAGATAACCACAGGGCACACAGAGGTTTCTAGGTTCCCCCTGTGCACCTCTGTGTACCCTGTGGTCGAGACTTTCTACAGGATGTAGCGCGACAGATCCTGGTCTTTCACGATCTCGCTCAGCATCTTCTGCACGTAGGCCGCGTCGACCACGAACTCCTGCCCCTTTTTTTCCGGCGCCTCGAAGCTGATTTCGTCCAGCACTCGCTCCATGATGGTGTGCAGGCGGCGGGCGCCGATGTTTTCCGTGCCTTCATTCACGCGGAAGGCAAAGCGCGCCACTTCTTCGAGCGAGTCGGGCGTGAACTCGAGCTTCACACCTTCGGTTTCGAGCAGCGCGATGTATTGCCGGGTCAGCGAAGATTTCGGTTCGGTCAGAATGCGGACGAAGTCTTCCATGGTGAGCGATTGCAATTCCACGCGGATGGGGAAGCGGCCCTGCAATTCGGGAATCAGGTCGCTGGGCTTCGAAACGTGGAACGCGCCCGCGGCGATGAACAGGATGTGGTCGGTGCGCACCATCCCGTAGCGAGTGTTGACGGTGGTGCCTTCGACGATGGGAAGGATGTCGCGCTGCACGCCTTCGCGCGAAACGTCCGGACCATGGCCGCTTTCACGGCCGGCGATCTTGTCGATTTCATCGAGAAAGATGATGCCGGAGTTTTCCACTCGATCGATCGCGGTGCGCGTGACCTGCTCCATATCGATCAGGCGCTGCTCTTCTTCCTGAATCAGGTATTCGAAGGCCTCGTTAACCTTCATCTTCCGCTTCTTGGTGCGCTGGCCGAAGATGTTGGGCAACATGTCCTTGAGATTGACGTCCATCTCCTCTACGCCCTGGTTGGAGATGATTTCGAAAGACGGAAAATTGCGCTCGCGGGTTTCGATTTCGACGGTGCGGTCGTCGAGCTTGCCTTCGCGCAACTGCTGCCGCAGTTTCTCGCGGGTACGACTGGAGGATTCGGTCAGGCTGGTGCTGGCGTCGATGACCACGCCGCCGGTGGAACTGGCGGTGGAGCTTGAATCCTGACGCGGCGAGGTCGGGGGCAGAAGAATATCGAGCAGCCGCTCTTCCGCGTTGAGTTCCGCTTTATCGGCGACGTCTTCGAGTTTCTCTTCGCGGATCATTTCGATGGCGATCTCGACCAGGTCGCGGATCATGGATTCGACATCGCGGCCCACGTAGCCGACTTCGGTGAACTTGGAAGCTTCAACCTTGAGGAACGGGGAGTTGGCCAGCTTGGCGAGACGGCGGGCGATTTCGGTTTTGCCGACGCCGGTAGGGCCAATCATGATGATGTTCTTGGGGATGACCTCTTCGGCCATCTCAGGCACGAGTTTCTGCCGGCGCATGCGGTTGCGCAGGGCGATGGCGACGGCGCGCTTCGCGTCTTTTTGTCCGATAACGTACTTGTCGAGTTCGACGACGATTTCGCGCGGCGTCAGTTCGTCGAGCGTGACTTGTTCTTCTTCGGCGGTTCCGGGTAAGTAAATGGCCATAAAGAATCAGGTGTTAGGTGTCAGGTCTTAGGTCTTAGGCGTCGGGTTTTGGCTTTCCTAACACCTGACACCTAAGACCTGAGACCTGACCTCACAGTTCCTCAATCGTTACCTTGTCATTGGTATAGATGCACATGCGGCTGGCAATCTTCATTGCTTCTTCGGCGATTTCTCGCGACGAGAGCTGGGTGTGATCGGCCAGGGCCTGGGCTGCCGCCTGAGCAAACGGGCCGCCGGACCCGATCGCGGCAATGCCGGTATCGGGCTCGATGACGTCTCCCTGGCCGCTCAGCAGGAATGTGGCTTCCTTATCGGAGACCAGTAGCAGGGCTTCCAGATGCCGCAGAAATTTGTCGGTGCGCCAATCTTTCGCGAGTTCGACGGCGGCGCGACCGATGTTGCCGTGATACTGGTCGAGCTTGGCCTCAAAACGGCTGAACAGCGTGAAAGCGTCGGCGGTCGAGCCGGCAAATCCGGCAAGAATTTTGTCCTGATAGAGGCGGCGAATTTTCTTCGCGCCGTGCTTGATGACGGATTCACCCAGCGTGACTTGGCCATCTCCGGCCATGACAACCTTGTCGTCGCGGCGGACGCAGAGGACGGTGGTGGAGCGAATGAGGCGGCGAGCTGGGACTTCGGCGGTGCTTTTGGCGGCCGTGGCTGCTAGTGGGTTCTTCTTCATGAGCGCAATTCTTAATTATACAGCCCGTCGCCATGGAGGCACGGGCGCCCCGCCCGTGCTCGACGACTCCAAACCTTCAATCCAGATCCAGCGATATTCGGCCGATGTGCTCACCAGCCCCGCTCGCACCGGATTGGCGATCATGTATTCGATCTTCGCGTCCAAGGCCTCTTCTCGTCGGAGCGCCCGGTCAAACGATTCCTCTTGCCATACGCGTCCAACGTACCCTGTTTGTTTGTTAATCCGGTGGGCCGAGACGCTTTTGATCTCCTGCATGATCTCCGGAATGCTTAAAGTCCCACACTCGTCCCATCTCGGCGTGAGGGCGAGATGAACGTGATCGGGCATCACGACGAGGGCATGGAGCTCAAAACGGTGCCCGTCTCCACGAAGGCAGGTCTCCATGACGATATCGCGCGCAAGGTTTGGAAGGATCCAGCGTTTTGAGGTGCTGAAGGTAATGAAGAAGATCTTGTTGTCGGGTTGGAGGTGAGGAAGTTTGCGGCGGTAGTCATAGCGGCGTTGCATTGGGATGTCATAACAAGACTTGGCGGCGAATGCGGTGATCGCTCGCATACGCAGTTTGTGATGAATCGGCGGTGGACGGGCGGGGCGCCCGTCTCTCCATCATTTAGAATTCAATCAGCGCATTTGGAGCCATTCTCATTTGTCGTTTCTCGACGATCTAAATCCGCAACAACGCGAAGCGGTCGAGGCTACCGAGGGGCCGGTGCTGATCCTGGCCGGGGCGGGCAGCGGGAAGACTCGCGTCATCACGTTTCGCATTGCTTACCTGATCGAGAAGATGGGCGTGATGCCGGAATCCATTCTCGCCGTGACTTTTACCAACAAAGCTGCCTCGGAGATGGCCGAGCGGGTGGAAAAGCTGGTCGGCGGGCTCAGCGTGGCCAAGCCGGTGATTTCTACGTTCCATTCGTTTTGCGTGCGCGTGCTGCGGCGGGATATTGAGGCTTTGCGGATTCCATCCGCCGTGCCGGGACAGCCTCCGATCGGGCTCACGAAGAATTTCGTCATCTACGACGAGAGCGATCAGCAGCAAGTGGTCAAGGGCGTCATGCGCAGGCTGGGCCTCGACGACAAACAACTGACGCCGCGCAACGTGCTGTCGCGGATTTCATGGGCGAAGAATCACATGCTCGATCCGCAGGAAATCTACCTGCAATCGACCGATCCTAAGACTGAAAAGATCGCCCACATTTTCGAGGAGTATCGCAAGGAACTGCGCAAGGCGAATGCGATGGACTTCGACGATCTGCTGCTTGAAGCCATGCGCCTGCTGAAGTCGGTGGCGGCGGTGCGCGAATATTACAACCGTCGATTCCAGTACCTCTTGGTCGATGAATATCAGGACACGAATCGTCCGCAGTACGAACTGATGCGGTTGCTGGCGGGCGAAGGGCACAACGTCTGCGCGGTGGGCGATGAGGATCAGTCGATCTACTCGTGGCGTGGGGCGGACATTCGCAACATTCTGGAGTTTGAGCGTGACTTTCCGGAGGCGAAGATCGTGCGCCTGGAGCAGAACTATCGCTCGACGCAGAACATTCTGGAAGCGGCGTCGGTAGTGGTGGCAAATAACGTCCGGCGCAAAGGAAAGAACCTGTGGACGTCGCGGCAAGGCGGCGCGAAGATCGGCTACTACGAGGCTCCGGACGGCGAGAACGAGGCGTTGTTTGCGGCCGACACAATTAACCGCTACGTGCGGCAGGCGGGCGAAAACGGCGAAACGGCGCGCGCGGCGGTGCTCTACCGGACGAACTCGCAATCGCGGCTGTTCGAAGAAGCGATGCGGCGCTACGGGCTGAAGTATCACGTGGTGGGCGGGTTCTCGTTCTACGAGCGGGCTGAGATCAAGGATCTGATCTCGTACTTGAAAGTCATCCAGAACCCGGACGACTCGGTTTCGCTGCTGCGCGTGATCAATACTCCGGCGCGCGGGATTGGCAAGACGACGATCGAGATGATTGAGCGGCTTGCGCTTGAAACTGGACTTTCGATGTGGGGCGCGGTGGGCGAGGCTGCAACGCGGCAGTTGTTGGCGGCGCGGGCGTTGGCGGCGTTGAAGAGTTTTCGGGCGCTGATTGAGGATGGGCGCGCGATGTTGGCAGGCACTTATACGGAGCAGTTGGAAGAGACGGCTTCGGCGAAGGCGGGCGGGGATGCAGGGGTCGACGCTGCCGAGCCGCGTTCGGCTGGACAGCCGGGGGCGGCTGNNGGCTGTCCCTACGCAAAGCGATGGCGATACTGATTTTGATCCTGGGAACTTCAGCTTTGATTTTGCTGCCAACGGTTCGGCAGAAAACGTTGACGCTGAGGACGACGTGCTTCCCTCGTCCGAGGCAGCGGTTGGCGATGCGATTGAAGGTTTCCGCGCTCCAGGAGCAGCAGCGAATACGGCCGAGATTCTTAAATTCCTCATCGACCGCACTGGATACATCAAACAACTGGAAGAGGAGGACACGCCCGAGGCCTACTCGCGCATTGAGAACCTGCGCGAACTGGTAAACGCGGCCATGGATTCGCGCGATCGCGGAGAGACGCTCGATCAGTTCCTCGACCACGCCGCTCTGGTTAGCGATGCCGACCAGTACGACGAGCACGCGCAAATCACGCTGATGACGCTGCACGCGGCCAAAGGGCTGGAGTTTCCGCTGGTGGTGCTTGCCGGAATGGAAGAGGGCTTGTTCCCACATTCGCGGACGATGCTCGAGCCGGATGCGATTGAGGAAGAACGGCGGCTGTGCTACGTGGGTATGACGCGCGCCATGGACACGCTGATTTTGTCGCGTGCGGTGTATCGGCGGCGCTACGGCACGGATATGCCCGAGGCGAGTGTGGCGTCGCGATTTTTGGAAGAAGTGCCGTCGCGGTTGGTGGAGGAGATGGGCGGATCGCGGCGGCGGGCTTCTTCGGCTGCTGGCTTTTCGCGGACAGGAGTGTCCGCGCCACACAAACATCGGGGCGATTCTGCGCATTATTCCTACGAAGATGAAGACCAGAGCGCCACCTGGAACCCCGAGCGGGTCAAACCGAAGACGCCGACTCCGCTGCGGAATTACAACTCCATCGACAACATTGCGGAATTTTTTGCGTCGCGCGGCAAGAAGTTCCATGTTTCGAAAATGCCGTCCGAGGAGCCTAAAGGCCGGCGGGGATTCCGCCCCGGGCAAAAGGTCAAGCACCCGAAATATGGGGAAGGGACGGTGTATCAGCGCGAAGGCGATGGGGAAGATGCCAAGATTACGGTACAATTTCCTCGCTTCGGTTTGAAGAAGCTGGTAGAGAGGTACGCGCAGCTGGAGAAAGCGTAGAGTTGCGGCTTCGCGCCGCAAGCAAGAAACCCAGCCCCTGAAGGGGCGTCCGATTTCGAAGAA
>PKXK01000112.1:0-127 GCA_003132325.1 Acidobacteriaceae bacterium | reverse complement strand
ACCAAGCGAGCCGCCCGCAAGAAGATCAAAGCGGAAAAGCCGAAGAAGCCCCGCGACTACGCCCGCGGATCGAAAAAGCGCAAAGTGAAAAAGCTGGCACGCGGCCAGGCGAAACGGTAAGCCGTTA
>PKXK01000184.1 GCA_003132325.1 Acidobacteriaceae bacterium | reverse complement strand
AGGAAATTCTACGCCCGTCTTTCTCTGGCATTCCGTGTCGGGCATTCCGCATCTTGGCAGACTCTGCCTCGAAACTGCTACACTCCTTCGAATGACGCAGCCGGGTGAAGTCGTCGTTTATACCCGCAAGGGATGTCATCTCTGCGAAATCGTCAAGGAGAGCCTCGACAAGCTGCACAAGCGGGGCGGCTTCACCTGGCGGGAAATCGACGTCGACTCCGACGCCGAGATCCGACGCCTCTATAACGACGAAGTCCCCGTCGTCTTCATCAACGGCCGCAAAGCTTTTAAGTACCGCATGGACGAACAGGAATTCCTGCGCAAACTGAGCGCTTGAACTTGGCGGCATTCCCTTCGTGATGGGTGGCAACGCCGGTGTCGCGCTCGGAACCCTAGTCATCCCAGGGCTGTCGCTGCATCGGGTGACGCCAGTTCAGCCTTCGCCCGCGCGATGCACTTTGGTAATTTGCCGACCTGCCCGAGAACAGCCAGAATCATCGAATTCCCATGGGACGGCATGTGTCCATTTTTCCGTTCCCAGCGGGTCACGACGCGTCGTGGGGACGCGCCACTCAGGAGAAAAACATGAACCATAAGATTCTGATCGCCGCTTTCGCCGGTCTATCGCTCGTCGCCGCTGCGCAATCGACAACCGACAAGCAGAAAACCAAGACTTCCACCACGCAAACTGCGAGCAAAGACGCTGCCAAAGATCAAAGGTTGGGCAACAAATCGGCTCAGGACGACTGGCAGCAGACCGCCGCAAAACCAGCCTCCGGCTCCAACACGAAACCGACGCATGTGGCCATTGGCGACGTGAATGGGGACGGCCGCATGGACGTGGCGGTAAGCAAGAATTCCGCTCCTCCCGCCGGCTCTTCGAAAGACCAGGCTTCGCGCGACGCCGCTAGCGGACAGAGCACTGGCAGGCGCCAGCACCAACCCATGACGATCACCAAGGAAGTGGACAAGGCTTCGACGCGCGTGGCCACCGGCGATGTGAATGGAGACGGCGCCCCGGACGTGGCGGCAAGCAAGAATTCCGCCCACGCTACCGAAGCCGTAGCCGCCGGCTCTTCGCAAGCCCAGGCTCCGCGCGACGCTGCCACCGGACAGGCCAGTGGCAAGCGCCAGCATCAGCCGGTAACGATCATGAAGACAACCGACAAGACTTCCCAGTAGTGGCGTAGACGGTGTTGATCACCAGGAACCGCGCAGGCCCGGACGCTCTCGTCCGCGGCCTGCGCGGCATACAGGCTGGACAGCCGAGGGCGGCTGTCCCTACGAGAGCGCTGCGGGTGCTAAACTCGCTTCGCATGCGGACGGACATTCTGCCCCTTTGCGACCAGCACTACCGCACCATGGAGCCCGCGTTAGCTCCCTACAACGCCGACTATTCCATTGAGTTCTTTCGTTGCACCGACAAGTTCTGCCATCGCTGCTTCGGCGAGCGCGTCGGGTACATCACGCCTCAGCGCGGAGATGCGCCGGTCCTCACCCCCAACCAGCCCATCTGCGAGCGCCACGGACGCCCCATGTTCATCATCAGTCTTGACCGGCAGCGCAACCACATCACCTACGCCTGTCCTGAATCCGATTGCGGGGAGCGGGTGGTGCGGACATAACGTGGGAGAGCTCGGTCGTGCCTCCGGCACTTAAATCCTCTTCCCCACCCTTCCCAGCGCTAAAGCGCTGGGCTAAGTTCGGTCGCCCCTCCGGGGCTGCCGTTTTTCCAACCGCTGCTAACGATTCATCCCACACTTACGCAGGATTGTCATCATCGGGCACCAGTTGGTAAAGGCCGACTGGAATAGATTCAGACCGACGAAAGCAGTCAACAGATACCAGTAGGGGTTCACCCAGTGCCCGAGTGCCAGCGACACCAGAACGAAAATTCCGGCAATCAAACGAAGTGCACGTTCTACGGTCATAACTCAGCCTCCTTAGATCGTTACAAAGGATCCTTACAAAGCGCTCTGCGGAACTTCGCATTGCGGTGTTTCGCATTCCGCGATGTTCTCGGGCGAATGCGGATGCCCGGGTGGAACCGAATCTCGCCTCTTCCTCTTGGACAGATAGTAAAGAACCGGTACCGCCATGCGCGACAGAACGGTCGACGCAACTTCGCCCGCCATCAGCGACAGAGCCAAGCCCTGAAAGATGGGATCGAACAGGATCACGCTGGCNNACGAGGATGATGGAATTGCGCACGATAATTCCGGCGCCGGCGATAAATCCGATCATCGACGTGGCCGTGAAGAACGCTCCCATCAAGGCATGGGCGGGCAGAATGCCAACCAGGGTAAGCGGAATGGGCGCCATGATGACCAAGGGCGTTATGAAGGACCGGAACCAGCCCACCACCAGCACATAGATCAGCACCAGGACCGCGGCGAACGCCAGTCCTAGATCGCGGAATACTTCCACCGTGACGTACCACTCACCATCCCACTTCAGGGATAACCGGTCGGTGCGGTCGGGCATGGCCGTGCCCTTGTACTGCTTGACCGCGTAGCCATTGGGCAACTTGATCTGGTCGATGGTGTCGCCCATCTTCATGATGGCGTAGACCGGGCTTTCTTCTCCGCCGGCCACGTCTCCAGTCACGTACACCACGGGTTGCAGGTTCTTGCGATAAACGCTGGTATCGATCGTGGTTTGTTGGAGGTCGGTGACTTCGCGCAGGGCAATTTGTCCTCCGGAAGGGGTGGGCAGCTTGAGGTCCTCGAGGTTCTCGATTCCCGAGCGATTGGGGCGCGCCAGACGGACTTCGATGGGAACGTCCTCACGGGAGTTGGGATCGTGCAGAAGGCCGGCATTGGCGCCGGCCAATCCAACCTGCAGCGTGCGCGTGACATCGGCGGGCGAGATTCCATGCAGAGATGCCTTATCGAGATCCACGTTCAGCGCGTACTTGGTTTGCGGATCCTGAACGTACCAGTCCACATCCACGACTCCGGGAGTCTGCTGAAAGATCTTTTTGATCTGCGCGGCCAATTCGATTTGGCTTTTGTAATCGGGTCCGTAGACTTCGGCGACCAGAGTCTGGAGCACCGGCGGACCCGGGGGAACTTCCGCGACCTTGATGCGCGCACCGAACGGCTTGGCAATCTTGTCCAGTTCCGGGCGCAGGCGGCGCGCGATTTCGTGACTCTGAGCTTTGCGGTCGTGCCGCGACAGCAGGTTGACCTGAATGTCGGCCTGGTTGGGCTGGCGGCGCAAGAAGTAATGCCGCACGAGGCCGTTGAAGTTGTAGGGGCCGGATGTGCCGGCATATATCTGGTAATTTGTGACTTCGGGCTGCTGGCCGAGATAGCCGCCGAGCGCCTGCGCTACACGCGTCGTTTGCTCGAGGGGAGTTCCGTCGGGCATGTCAATGATGACCTGGAATTCGCTCTTGTTGTCGAAGGGGAGCATTTTTACTCGCACCCATTTCAACGGCACGAAGGCAACTGCGGCGAGCAAGAGCACGACGACTCCACCGAGAAACATCCAGCGGCGACGGGGATTCCGTATCAGCGGGTTCATCATGCGGCGATAGAGGCGCGTCGTCCAGCCTTCGGCCTCATGAGTGGAGTGGGCACCTTCGTCCGCATAATGGCGGAGCAAACGCAATGCTGCCCAGGGCGAAACCACAAACGCCACGATCAAGGAGAAGAGCATGGCGGCCGAGGCTCCGACTGGGATGGGACGCATGTAGGGGCCCATCAGGCCGCGCACGAAAGCCATGGGCAGGATGGCGCCGATGACGGCGAAGGTGGCAAGAATGGTGGGATTGCCGACCTCATCCACCGCCTCGACGGCCACGTCCGTGAGAGGACGGCCGCGACTTGCCGGCAAACGGAAATGGCGCACGATGTTCTCGACTACGACGATGGCGTCATCCACCAGAATGCCGATGGAGAAAATCAGGGCAAACAGAGTGACTCGGTTGAGGGTGTAGCCATAGAGATAAAAGACGGCCAAGGTGAGGGCCAGGGTGACGGGGACGGCGAGAAGGACGACTCCGGACTCACGCCAACCGAGGGCCAAGGCAATCAACAAGGTGACCGAGAGGGTCGCCAGCAGAAGGTGTTTGAGCAGTTCGTCTGACTTGTCTTTCGCGGTCTCGCCATAGTTGCGCGTGACGGTGACATTCAAGTCATTGGGCAGTGAGTAGCCGCGCAGGGAGTTGACCTTTTCCAGAACCCGTTCGGAGATGATGGTGGCGTTGGTGCCCTTGCGTTTGGCGAGGGTAATCGTAACGGCGGGATATTCGGCGCTGGACTGTCCGGCCGTGCCTCCCCGCGCATTGGCAAACATGACGTAGGTGTCAGGCTCGGCGGGGCCGTCTTCCAGCTTTTCCACCACGTCGCGCAAGTAAACCGGGCGGTTCGAATGAACCCCGACCACGACTTGCTGCAAATCCTCAGTACGGGTAAAGAACTTGCCCGCCTCGACCTTGAACTCGCGGTTGTCGCGGCTGAAGCTGCCCGCCTCAGCACGGCTGTTCGCGCTCTGAAGTTCTCCCACCACTGCGCCCGGCGTGAGGCCATAGGCGGCCAGTCGCTCGGTATCCAAAACCACTCGTACCTGGCGGGGCTGGCCTCCGATGATCGCGGTTTCAGAAACATCGTCCAGTTGTTTGAGGGAGTTTTCCAGCTCGCCCGCGATACGCCGCAGGTGGTAGGAGTCGTAGTTCTTGCCCCATAGCGTGAGCGCCAGGATGGGAACGTCGTTGATGGAGCGGATCTTGATAATCGGCTGTGAAACCCCCGGGGGGATGCGGTCGAAGTTGGAGTAGAGCTTGTTGTAGGTTTCTACGATGGCGTCTTCTTCCTTCGAACCAACGTAAAAGCGCACGATCAGCATGCTCATGCCGGACTGGCTGATGGAGTAGACATATTCGACGCCGGGAACTTCGCGCAGCAGCTTCTCCATGGGGAGGCTGACGCGCTGCGAAATTTCTTCAGGCGATGCGCCCGGCATTTGTACGAACACGTCGAGCATGGGGACAACAATCTGTGGTTCTTCCTCGCGCGGAGTCTCGAGAATACTGAAAGCACCGAGAAGCAATGCGGCTACGATGACGAGCGGCGTCAGCTTCGAGTCGATGAAGCCGTGAGCGATGCGGCCCGCCAGGCGCAGAGTGGGCGCGGGCGAGTTCTTGGAGTTGGCTTTTCCCTCGGTCACTTTTCCCTCGGTCACTTTTCCGTCCGTCTTTTTTCCCTCGGTCATGGCTGGGCCTCGATGCGCTTGCCATTCAGATCGAGGGCGCCGGGGTTCGCCACCAGGCGCTCGCCTTCCTGAAGTCCGGCGAGCACTTCCACTTCGCCGCCGGTGGTTTTTCCGAGCGTGATGTAGCGCAGGTTTGCGATCTTATTTGGGTCGAGGACGTAAACCCCTTGCAGTTGTCCCCGCGCCACTACCGCGGTTTGTGGAATCAGCAATGAGGGCCGCTTACCGCGGGAGAATTGCGCTCGACCAAACAAGCCCGAACGCAAGCGCGCATCCGCAGGCAGTTCGATCTTCACCAGAAAGCTGCGGCTGCCGGGGTCGGCGGTGGGCACAATTTGTGCGACTTTTCCTTTCAGCTCCGCGTTTTCCAAGGCGTCCACTACCACCGGCACCTGCTCTCCCATCTGGACGTAGCGCAGATCGTTTTCGTTGACCGTGGCTTCCAGGCGATAGCGCCCCAAGCCTTCGATGGTGAAGATGGGAAGACCAGGGTTCACAAACATACCGGGGTCGGCTTTCTTCTCGGTGATCACGCCGTCGAACGGCGCCAGAATGCGGGTATAGGAGAGCGATGTGCGAGCCTGCGCCAAGGCAGCTTTGGCCTGCGCCTGCCCAGCGCGCGTCCCATCGCGATGCGCAAGCGCCGCCTGGTAGCGGGCCTTTACTTCATCGAATTCCTGCGGACTGACCGACTTCTTGTCGTAGAGATTCTGGTAACGTTGCAGTGTCGATTGAGCCAAAGCCAGGTCAGAATCGGACGCGGAAACTTCCTGCCCGGCAGCACTCTCGGCCGCCGATGCACGGTCGACCGCAGCCCGCGGTTGGGCATCATCGATAACCGCAAGCACCTGCCCACGCCGCACGCGATCCCCTTCATGAGCGCGGAGCTCGACGATGTTCCCCATCATCTGGCTGGCGAGTTGGCTGGTTTCGGCCGCGCGAACCGTTCCCACCGCTTCCAGCAAATCGGGTACGTCGGCCCGCTGTACCGGGAGCACGGAGACATTGCGCACAGTTTCTGGCGCAGGAGGCGTTACGGCTCGCTCACTGGAACAACCGGTCAGGCCTCCGGCCAGAGCGACCGCCAGAGGAATGAGACGTGAAAGGATGGAATGGGAACGAGTCATGGCGTCACCACAGGAGATTGAGGGTTCAGAGCGCCGCTGGCCAACTCCAGATTGGCGTAGCTGGTGTGGAAGCGATACACAGCTTCCCAATAATCGGCCTGGCTGCGGCGGGTCGCTTCTTCGGCGCCCAATAAGTCGGTAATGGTGGTCAGGCCGCCTTCGTATCGATCCTGGTTGATGCGCAAACTTTCTTGCGCTTGGGCGATGGCAGCCCGCGCCACTTCTAGCTCCTGCCGGGCGGAGTCCAGGTTGTAATACGCGCGGCGGACCTCAAGGCGCACTGCGTCGGTGGCCACCTGCTTCATGGCAGTCACTCTCTCCTCGAGAGCACGTTCGCGCGAGAGCTCCGCCCGTTTTGCGCCACCTTGGAAAATGTCAAACTGCACTTCGACTCCGCCGAGCCAGTTGTTGCCGCCACCACCGGCGACAAAGGTTGGGTCATCCATTTCCCAGCCCGCGAACGCGTTCACGCGCGGGCCAAAGGCTGACTTGGCTATCGCCACGCTCTGCTGTTGCGCGGCTTCCTCGGAGTGAATGCGCTTCAAGTCCGGTCGGAGTGTTAGTGCTTGCCTTTCAACTTCCTCGAGAACGGGAACCGGAAGCGTGCGTTCCGCCAAGGCTTCGGATGGCTGGAATACGGAGTCGACCGGCACTCCCATGGCGGTGCTCAACTGGGCGCGTGCCAGATCCAGATTGTTCCTGGCCCGAATGAGTTCCTGCTGCCGCCCTGCCATGCGCACCTTGGCGGTTAGCAGGTCCGACTCCACTACTAACCCGCTGTCGAACCTTGCCTGACTGCGATCCATGATGGACTGGGAGGTTTTCGCGGCCTGCTCGGCGACCTTCAGTTGCTTGGCTGCCAGTAAGACTCCGTAATAGGAATCCACCACGCGGTAGACGATCTCCTGTTCCGTGCGGCCCAGTTGATGTCCGGCGGCATCGTTCATCTGTTTTGCGCGGTTCATGCCGTGCCAATTGGCGAACGAGTCGAACAGACTCCACGTTCCGCCAAAACGCGTGCTGAAATTTCCGATGGGCGTGGGAGTGTTCAGTTTGTTCAGCGCGAGATCGGCAGAGGTAAAGAGCTGCTGTCGCAGTTCGCTGCCAAACACGTACACGGGGTCGTTCCCTCGCGTTGCCGTCTCGGAGAAGGTCAGCCGCGGCAGGAAGACCGATCGCGCTTCGCGAATGTCGGCGGACGCTACTTTCGTGTCCGCGAGCGCCACCTTGCGCAGCGGGTTCTTTTCCAGCGCGATCTTGACCGCCTGCAGAAGGGTAAGGGCCGCGGGCTCCGCGGACGGTTGAGCCGGTGCCGCTTGCCAGAGGGCCAGTACGGCAACGGCGGCCAGGACGAACCTGAGGCGAGCGCGCAACCTGCTTCTCAACTGATTTCTCAAGTTGGTTCTCAACTCTGGACTCCGGTCGCTGGAGTAACGATCGACTTGATCCACTCGGTCTTGTCTTCGACGATCTCGTAGGTGGTGTGAAAGCTTGCCGTCTTTTTCACCATCGCCCCCACCGAGCAGTACTTTTCTTCGGAGAGACGGATGGCTTCCTCCAAGGCCGCCACGTCGATTCCGTATCCGGTGACCACGTGATGAATTCGAACGGCGGTGAAGACTTGCGGGGGACGGTCAGCCTGGTCGGCATCAACCCTCACTTCGTATCCGGTGATCTTCTGGTGATACTTCTGGCGCAGAACCGTGACGACATCGAACGCGGTACATCCGGCCAGGCCTGCGGCGACCAGTTCGATGGGCTTGGGGCCGGTGCCTCCGGCGGCATCGTCGAGCAGCAGGTGATGGCCGCTGCCGGTCTGGGCGACGAACTGCCTTTGCTGTCTAAGTGGCTGAGTTAACTCAACTTTGGCGCTGATCATGATTGCCTCCCGGGATTACGCTTGAGAACCACATGAGTAAATGCAAGAACTCCTAAATTTGTTACAGGAAACTTCAGCGCCGTCTGTGATCGCAAGCCGGCGGTAGTGGTCAGTTTGCGAACCTGACCCACCACCAAACCGGCTTCTGGCTTGCGAGGTGCGCGATCGCGATTTAATAATGATGAGGTGAGAATTCCAATGAATGTTTCTTGCAAAAAGAGCTATGTCGTTTTCGCAGTCGCGGTGCTGGTGTTGATATCGGCTTCCGCTGTTTTAGCATTTCAGGCAACCTCGATACCCGCTTCACGCCTGATCAACCCGGAAGAACTGGTCAAAGTCCTGCAATCGCCCAAAGGCGAAAAGCCACTGCTGATTCATGTGGGGTCGCACGTTATGTACGAGCAGGCACATATTCCCGGCTCCGAGTACATCGGCCCTGCTTCCTACGAGAGCGGCATACAGCAACTGCGGCAACGGGTGCAGACACTGCCTAAGAAAAAGTTCATCGTGATCTATTGCGGATGTTGCCCATGGAGCCATTGTCCGACGGTCAAGCCTGCCGACGACGCGTTGCGCGCGCTGGGTTTTACCAACGTGAAGGTGCTCTATATCGCTGACAATTTCGGCGCGAACTGGGTGAATAAGGGCTACCCGGTTGCCAAGGGAGATTAGGACCGGCGTGCTGGGTCGATCAAAGAAACTGCTGGTCTTCGGGACCGCGATCGCTTTGGCGATTGCGCTCCATTTCCTGAATACGCATCGCAGCGTGCCCGCGGGCGACAGGGTTACAAACATTGCCCGGCATCCGTTGGCTCCGGAATTCTCGCTTCCGGGGTTGACCGGACAAACGCTTAATCTCTCTGCCTACCGGGGCAAAGTAGTTCTGCTCGACTTCTGGGCGACCTGGTGCGGCCCGTGCCTGGAGGAAATCCCCCATTTTGTGGAGTTGCAAAACAAATACGGGGATCGGGGCTTGCAGGTCATTGGCATTTCCATGGACGACGGGCCTGCTCCTGTTCGCGACTTCTACCAGCGTTTCCACATGAACTATCCGGTTGCCCTGGGTAACGCGAAGACGGGCGAGCTTTACGGGGGAGTGCTCGGCTTGCCGATCGCTTTCCTCATCGGCCGCGATGGCCGGATCGAAGCCCAACATATGGGGGCAACAGATGTATCGATTTTCGAGCGGGAGATTCAGGGTCTTCTGCAACGTCAATGACAACCGTGGTGAGCGATTGAGTCATGACTCAATGATTCAATTTCCTCAGCGCCATTTCATAGCGACTCATCACTTCCTTGCGCAGCTTGACTGCTTTGGCACGATCCGGGACTTGACTTGGCATTCGCCGGCACTCTTCTATGGTGGCCTCCAAGCCCGCGAGAAACGCCTGGCACGGGTCGCAAGCCCCTAAGTGCTTCTCCAGTTCCTCACACAGCGAGTCATCCAATTGCTCGTCGAGATAGTTGGAAAGTTCCGCGAATATTGCCTTGCACCGGGCGGGTCTCGGCTCGGCGGTGGCAACGCCCCGAGACGCGATGGACTGGACACGCGAACCGCCAGGTTGCTTCCGCACCCTCATCAGTTCCTTTTTTACGAACAGCCGGGCCCGGTGCAGACGGACGCGCACGGTTCCCGGACGCAAACCGGTGATTTCTGCAACCTCCTCGTCCGTCAGCCCCTCCATATCCCGTAGCACCAAAACGATGCGATAGGGCGGCGGGAGCTTCTGAATTGCCTCCCGCAATCGCCCCGCCTGCTCACTTCGGATGGCGAACATCTCGGGGTTGATGCCATCGGCACGGAGACGTTCGAGTTCTTTTCCGTCGGGCATTAGTTCTTCCAGAGAAAGATCTTGTTTCGGCGCGAACTTGCTTCGGCGGCGGCTCATCAGGCAACGGTTCTTCGCAACCTTGTAGAGCCACACCACGAGTGCCTTGGGACTCTCGAACTTGGGAAGGTACGGAACCGACTTCACCAGCACCTCTTGCATGGTGTCCTCGGCATCTTCGCGCTGGCCGCAGACTTTCATGCTGAAAGAGAAAACGGTGTTTTGCAGCAAAGCCAGGGCTTGTTCCAGGGCTTGGTCATCGCCACGCTGCAACAGGAGAACGGCCCGCTCTATCTCGGAGCGCATTGCGGTAAATGTAGCACGCCGATGGAATTGGTTGCAGCGCGGCGGAACAGACCGCGCCCCCACACGGCATTCGCCACGCGTGCCTAGAAGCGGTGGACGACGCCTAGACCCACGTAGTAGTTGTGCTGCCGGCTTCTGCCGGTATCAACGTTCAGATTGGGAGCTCCCGAGTAGAAATCGCGTGCTTCGAAGCGCGCTCCCCAACCACGCCACACCCACACGTCCAGTCCAGCGCCGAACTGGACGACGCCGGTGTTGCTGCCGCTGCCAGGGTTCGGATTTTCATAGAGTGTAACTGGGGCCACTCGGAAGCGACCGTAGCCGCCGCCAACGCTAACCCACGGGGTAACGGAGTCGCCGGAAAAAACGTTCAGGCGCACGGATGGAGTCACGAACAACGCCCCGATATCCTTAGGGATTCGTTCCGAGGTTGTAGTTCACATCCATCCGCGGATAGATCGCCACGGGCAATTCCGCGTACAGTCCGAATATCGAATGGCTCTTGAGCAGGCGGCCGTAATTGAACTCGAACATTTCCTCCTGTCCGAAATGAACGGGCAAACCCGTAATCGGAACCGTCTGCGTGCTGACGAAAGCCCGCCCCGCCGTTATGGAGAACTCATTGACTTGTGCCAACGCGCTGGAAACAAGAATTAGAACCGGCACGACGAGTACTGCGAGACGATTGGCCAACATCTCTCCTCCGGAGTATTGAGGAATGTAGTCTTTGTCTCACCAAGCTTAGCACGGGCCGCCCCGAGTATGGTCACAGATCGACGTTGCAGCGCGGGGATGCGGCCTTCCCTGCCCCAACGAGCGGCCGTGACGGCGCGGGCTCTTCTTGGTCTTACTTGGGTTATTTCACTGGCCCTAGTGTGGGAGAAAGCTCAATCAAAACCCCGCCGCGCCGGGCGTTTTGCGAAGCAGATCGGGCCCTTCCCTCCAACTCTTGCCAATTCAATCACTTGTGGATAGGATGAAAATCTTCACACTACCCACAACGGCGGCGACTCTCGTGCACCAAGGTCAACCAGAGAATTCGGTGATCAGCCTTCCAAAGTTCGTGGGCCAAGCCCAGGATCAGAACCCAGAACCGCCCGGGAGTCACCGCTCCTTCATTATGGCGATTACGGTCCTGTTTCCGCGCGTCGTGCTGGCCCTGTTCTTCGCCGCGCTCTGTATGCCTCGTGCCTTCAGTGCGGTTCACCCCGTTCCGCTCGATCCGAAGACCGACAGCGCGAAATGCATCGAGTGTCACGAAGACAAGACCAAGGGCAAGGCCGTGCACTCCGCCATCGCGATGGGCTGTCTGAGCTGCCATGAGGTGCGGGTGAACAAAGACATCACCCGCATAAAGCTCATCACCACGACTCCGCAATCACTCTGCATCACCTGCCACGCCGACAAAGACGCTGCGACGCTGAAAGGAACCGTCCATCCACCAGCGATGCGCGACTGCATTAAGTGTCATGATCCGCACACCTCCGACAACAAGTTCCAATTACTGAAGCCGACCTCGGGCGACAAGAAGGACAGTCTCTGCCTCACCTGCCACACTCAGGGGACGAATGTTCCCGAGAAAGGCAGCCGCCACGCCGCGCTCGACATGGGATGCGACGCCTGCCACACCACCCACAAAGTTGGCGAAAAGGGAAAGCAGGAATTCGACAATCACCTGACCAAGGCCGTCCCCGCGCTTTGCATCGGCTGCCACGACGTCAAGGATGCTGCCCTCATCAAGGCTCACCAGGGGCAGCCCTTTGCGACCGCGACCTGTACGCAGTGCCACGATCCTCACCAGTCCGCACAGCCGAAGCTGCTGCAGAAATTTGCCCATCCGCCATTTGCCGACAAGACCTGCGAGGTTTGTCACGCGCCCGCGAAAGACGGCAAAGTTGTCCTGACCAACGCCGACACGAAAGCGCTGTGCGCCACCTGCCACAGCGACCAGGTTGAGAAGATCGATAAGGCCAAGGTGCCGCATCCCGGAGCCCAGGGAGAATGCGTCGCTTGCCACAACCCGCACGCCGGCAAAACCCCGGGCTTCCTGCAACCGGACCCGGTCAGCGCTTGCCTGGCCTGCCATAGCGACCAGGCCGACCAGTTCAAGAAGGCGCATCTCCATCAACCCGCTTTCGGACAGGGATGCGCGACCTGCCACGAGCCCCACGGCGGCGAGAACGAACACCTGTTGCGCACCAAGAAAGTCGATGATCTGTGCCTCGAATGCCACGGGCCCGAGTCTCCGGCGCCGAAGAAGCTGGAAGCCGAGCACATGATCACCATCTTGAATGGGAGCGTGAAACTCCCTGAGGACTACTTCGCCAAGAACAAGGTCGTTGTGCTGCCAGTGAAGTTTGGACGCGGGCATCCGATCGAAGGGCACCCGGTGAAAGACGTGATGGATCCGAGCGATATCACCAAGGTGCACGCGCAGATCAACTGCATGTCATGCCACCAGCCGCATGCGTCAGCGCAGCCCGATCTGCTGGCTAAGGACCAGGTCAACAATGCCGCTTTCTGCGCCACCTGTCACAAGGATCTGACGAAAAGGTAGTTTGGATGAAGAGAATGACAACGAGGAGTGAATACCATGTCTGAAGCTAAGGCGAGCTTAATTCGGAATCCCAAGCCTACTCATCGCAAAGTGCGCGCTGAGTGGGGCACCCGGCTGTTGTGTCTTATGCTCGGCCTGACGCTGCTTGCGCCCATTTCCGCATTTGCCGGCAAGAAAAAGAAGGAAGATGCCCAGCCGCAAAAACCCAAGGTCATCGATTATTCGAACATCGTCTGGCCCAATCCACCCGCAATTGCGCGCATCCGGTACTCGACCTGGTATGCGGCCGAGAAACTTTCGCAGGTCACGGATGAGAACAGCACCAAAAAGGCGAAATGGATGGACCGCCTCGCGGGCGCGGAGAAGACCGGCGAAGGCAACAAAGTTCTGTTCCAGCTTGGCGAACCATATGGCATGGCGGTCGATTCCAAAGGCAACTTATTTGTGGCGGATCAGAAGGTGGGCGCCATTTTCATCTTCAACACCGAGACGCGCGACGTGGAACTGATCAAGAACAAAACTCATGCTCATTTCGTGCGCATCATTGGATTAGCGATGGACGACGGCGATCGTCTGTTCGTTTCCGATCCCGGCCTGCGTCACGTTCTGGTGCTCGATTCCACTCACAAACCGGTAGACGTTATTACCGATGGATTGAACACGCCAGGCTCTTTGGCCATCGATCGTGAGAATCGCTTGCTCTATGTGTCCGATGTTGAACTCGATCAGGTGCTGGTGTACGACGCGGATTCGTTCAAACTGGTCCGCAAGATCGGCACCACCGGACACAAGCATGAACTCACCACTCCCGGCGATTTCGCCAGACCAACCGGATTGGCGGTTGACCAGGAAGGCAATCTCTACGTCTGCGACACCCTTAACGACCGCATCGAGATCTTCGACGCCGACGGCAAGTTCATCAGCACCTTCGGGAAAAACGGCGATGGCCCCGGCTACTTCGCGCGGCCCAAGGGAGTCGCGATTGATGGCGACGGGCATATCTGGGTTGCCGATGGCATGCAGGACCGCGTCCAGGTATTCAACCAGCAAGCTCAGTTGCTCATCGCCCTGGGTGGTCACGGTATCCTCCCCGGGCAGTTCCAGGCACTGGTGGATATCGTCATCGACAAGAACAACCGGGTCTTCACTTCGGAGATCTACCACGGACGCGTGCAGCAGTTTCGCTACGTCACCGACGCCGAGGCCGAGCAGCTCAAGAAGGAAAAGGAGGCGCAGCGCACCCAGAAAGCCGGAGCGTCACAGAAAGAAGTGACGCCGATCGCGGCGCCCGCTCCCGCAGCCCCGGCTCCGCAAAGCCATTAGTGTAGAGACGGGGCTTGCCCCGTCTCCCCCGACCCGAAGACGCGGCAAGCCGCGTCTCTACTCATCGTTTTGTCTCGCTGCCCCCCCCCAACTGCTGTATTTCTCAACACTTACCGCCAGTAACCTCTTGGTAATCTTCTAACTGCGGAATTTCACCACCCTCCTTCTTCTACTGGATCATTTCCCCCAGTTCCAGCCCAAATTCAAAACTGGAGCGCGCCCGATTTGGGAACACTTTAGTTTGTGTAATCAGTCACATACGTTGAATCCGGTGGCCCCGATTGCTTTCGGGCAGGCAGTTGCAGTACTAGGGTCGAGAGGCGGCTGTAAACAGTGCCCAGGCACAACGCGCAGCCCAAGGCCTAAGCCTCTGAGAGTTTGTAAAGCGGCTGTACATATCAATGGAGGTCTTAATTTTATGAAGAGAGCGATGTTAGTTGTAATGTTCATTCTCGCGGTTTCTGGGTTGATGTTGGCGCAGACTGCGACGTCGTCCGTTGACGTCCTGGGCGCCCACAACAACCAGGGCCGCGGCTGCGCGGGTTGCCATGCTCCGCATAGCGGCTCGTTCGGTTCCGGTCACGGCGGCGCTGCCGACGCTGGCGCCTATGCATTGTGGGGCCAGGACGCTAGCCCACTGTATGGCCATTCAATCGGGTTCGGCGACGGCGCAAAGTACGTCGAAGTTCTGCCCAGCAGCATCGTTGCCACCGGTGGTAACGACCTTGAAGTCGGCGGCATCCTGCTCTGCCTTAGCTGCCATGACGGCAACGCCACGGCGGCCAACATGATGGTCAACCAGTCTTACGAACAAGTGATCGGCTTGATCACGAATACCACCTACGGCGGTGGCAAGATCCCAACCCTGCTCGGCAATGACGGAACAGCGGCCGGCAATTACAGCAACGATCACCCGGTGGGCCTGAATGCCACTATCAGTGCCGGTAGCGGCTTGGTCTTTGCCAACGGCGTGTTCACAGTAACTGCAGGCACCCCGTACGCTCAGTTCGTAGCCAACTACGGTTGGCCCTCTCTGGCGCCTGGGAAGTGGTCGGCACCAACCGGCGTCAACGGCGCTGGCAAGCCCTACATTGCTTGCACCACCTGCCACAACCAGCACGTCATGACCGTGTACACGGCTAGCGCAGCCAGCAAGATCGCTGGCAATGCCACTGGCTACTATGCCACGTACTTCTTCGTGAACGCCCCATACAACGTGAACCTTCAGACCTACGCCAAGAACCAAGCGCCCTCGACGACGCAGTTCTGCCGTCAGTGCCACTTTGGCGAAGCGAACGAAGCTAACAACACCAACAACATCACCACGGCATTCCAGTAAAAATAGCAGTGGTATAAAAGGGGGGAGAGAATTTCTCTCCCTTTTTTTTTCGGATTCGGTTTTCGATAGAATCGGCAAGCGAGGAATTATGAAGTACCAACTCTCAATCTGCGCAGTGCTTCTGGTGGCGCTCACGGCCGCATCGGCCCAGGTGGCCTCCCACGCCCCGACGGCGGTAGCAAAAGCGAATACTCCCCAGACCTCGGCCGTCCCACCATCGGCAGTCCGGGTAAGCGACAAACCAGTGGCCCGGGTGAACGGAGCCGTGCTCACCGATCGCGACCTGCTGCGTGAGATGTACTCCATCTTCCCCTATGCGCGGCAGCACAATGGATTCCCCAAGGCGCAGGAAGCAGCCATTCGCCAGGGCGCGCTCGAGATGATTATTTTCGAAGAACTGGTGTACCAGGAAGCGGTGCGCCGCAAACTGACTATTTCGCCGGAGAAGCTTAATCGCGCCGAGGCGGATTTTCGCAAGCAGTTCAACAGCCCCGACGAGTACCAGCAATACCTTCAGGCGGAGACGCACGGCTCCCCCCAGCAGGTTCGCCAGAATATCCAGCGGTCGCTCCTGATCGACCAGCTTTTGAAGAGTGACGTGGAGAGTAGGTCGGCCGTGACGCTGGCCGAGGTGAAGGCCTACTACGACAAGAACCCGGGGCGCTTCCAGCAGCCGGAGTCGTTCGGCTTCCAGAGCATTTCTGTAATGCCTCCGCTGAAACCAACCGCGGAGCAGGCGAAGGCGGCCCAGAAGGCCGCCGAAGATGCGTTGCGCCAGGCCAAGGCAACCAAGAGCTATCAGGATTTCGGATTGCTGGCGGAAAAGATCTCACAAGACGATTTCCGGGTGAACATGGGCGACCACAAGATCATCGGACGCGACAAGTTGCCGCCCCAGATCGTCAAAGCTTTCTCGACCATGCAGCCCGGGCAGGTCAGTGGATTGATCCAGATTGAATCGGCGTACACCATCGTCCGCCTGAACGTCCACAACATGGCTAAGAAGCAAAGCCTGCAAGAAGTGAAAGGCGATCTGAAGGTGGAGTTGCAGAAAAGCAAGTACGAGAAGTTACGTTCGGGACTAGCCAAGCAGCTACGGGCCAAGGCGAAGGTCGAAGAAGTTGGCTAGGGCCCGTATCGGGGCGTAGCCGCATCACGGCCATCGATTTGCGTCAGGGCCTCGTTTCGTATCAGGGCATCGCTTTAGCGATGCCACCTATGCCGCTCATTCAAAGCCCCTTTAGGGGCGGCTCACAGACAGCCTAGGAGGCCCATCGCGCCAGCGATGCAGGTTCAGCCCCTATAAGGGGGGCATCTGATTTCGAAAAACTTGTGGTATCGCTAAAGCGATACCCTGATACGAACCCCGGGTCGCAGCCCCCCATCAGTGCCCAGACATTGAGGGTTTCGACTCGTCCAACGGGTGATATGCCGCACTGGGGTAATGTCCAGCCTTCCCGGCCCATCCTGACTCTACGATAACTACCTTATTTTCAATGACATATCGGATCATCCTGTTCCCGGTATTTGGCAATCGTTGTGCCTTCTAAAGCTTAGGTTGAACCCCGGTTTTGAGCCTCTAGTGGGAAGGGTAGCAGTTGCATGAAAGTCGCGAATCAAATCGCCGGGTTGGGGCTGCGGCTAGCGCTTCTGGTTCTGACGGCGCAACTAGCCCAGGCGCAGCTTGGCGTGGGCGAGAATACGAAGCTGAACGCCGGTGGCCTGGTTTCCTTCGGGTACGCCGGAGACTATGGCGATGCCATGCCCTCCAGCCATGGCTTGAACTTTGGACTCGACGGCAAGCTCGACGGTTATTACTACAATCCTAATTTCATCTCGTTCACCGCGACCCCCTACTACAACCAGTCACGGTCCGATTCCAGCTATCAATCCCTCACCGCAGCCAGCGGAGTCGCCGGTACGGCAAATTTCTTCACGGGCAGCAACTTTCCCGGCTCGGTCAATTACAACTATGCCCGTAACAGCACTGGGACATTTGGCTTGCCCGGGCAACCGAACTTCACCACCTACGGCACGGGGCAAGGCTTCGGCATCAACTGGAGCGCATTGCTTCCCAACTTGCCGACGCTGTCGGTTGGATATTCTCAAGGCAGCGGCCATGGCACGATCTATGGCACCGACCAGCAGAGTGATTCCAGCACGCGCCTGTTCAATGCGCACTCGAACTACCAGATTGCCGGCTTCCGCCTCAACGGCTTTTTCAACCACAACAGCTTGAATTCGACATTCCCTGCGTTTCTGGCGGGCGAGCAAGCGCAGGTACAGGAGTCAAGCGGCCACGATTTCGGTTTTGGGGCGCAGCACAAGCTGCCGGTGCATGGATCATTTTATATCTCTTACAACCGCGCGTCGGCGACCAGCGATTTCTCGTCAAACCAGGGGCAGAACGGCAATACCTCGAACAGTACGAGCTACACCGACAGCAACGAAACTGCGGGCGCCAGTTTTCACCCGACGCAGAAGTTCAGCTTTAACGTTTCCGAGAACTACACCAGCAATTTGTCTGGCTACCTGGCGCAGAACCTCGGCGGCAACGGGGTGGCGCCGCCACAAGTGGGTTTGGGATCGGGGTCGCATTCCTTAACGTTCAGTGGTGGAGCGACGTATCAATTCACAAACTTCCTTTCCGCCTCGACGCAGGAAACCTACTACGATCAGTATTACTTCGGGAAAAGCTATACGGGCGAGTATTTGAGCGGAACGGTGAACTACAACAAGCGGATCTTGAACATGTTCAGCTTTTCCGCCTCGGTGATCGACAGTTCCAACGGCCAGGGCACCAATGCGCTGGGATTCATGGGCAACGTGAACTACTCTCACCGCATCGGAGCGTGGAAGACGTCGGGCGCGTTCAGCTATGCGCAGAACGTGCAGACGCTGCTGGTCACTTATACGACTTCCTACTATCAGTACAGCGCCAACGTGCGGCGCCGGTTGCCGGGCGGCCTGCAGTGGGGAGCGGCTTTCAACGGAAGCCACAGCGGCTTGACACAGTATTCAGGCAGCAACTCCGACAGCAAGGGCTACTCGACTTCGCTGAGCCTGCGCAGGATGGCAGTCAACGCTTTCTATAATCAATCGAGCGGAGTTTCATTGCTGGGGGCTGGCGGGCTGATCACGCCTACGCCGACGCCTGGGTTGACAGATTTCATCCTTTCCAATGGATCCGGCTACGGCGGCTCGGTCTCGGTGACTCCAGTGAACCACCTCTCGTTTTCGGGAACCTTTAGCCGCGCGATCAGCAACACCATCGCCCAAACGAGCTCGCACAACAGCACGGAGGTTTTCAACGCCCAAATGCAGTACCATCTGAGAAAGATCGGGCTGCAGGCTGGTTATACGCGCTTCACGCAAGGCATCAGTGCGATCGGTGCGCCCGTCAACAACAATTCGTTTTATGTCGGGATGACCAGATGGTTCGACTTCTTCTAGCTTTGCAGAGCAAATCAGTGCGGGGCAAATCATTGCAGGGCAAATCAGCATTTTGCGCAGGACTGGCAATCGTGTGGCTGGCGGTTCTGCTGGCCGCTCCTGCCCTGGCTTCGAAGCGTTCGAAGGATACGCTCACCCCGCCGCCGCCCCCGGATCTGCTGCTTGACGGCGGACGCAAACTTTCCTTTGAGCGAAGCTTCAGCCTGGAGCGCGAGGTCAAACCCAAGCGCAGCTTCTGGACGCGGGTGGTGGACGTGATCGCGGGCCAGCCGGATTTCCACTACCTGGTGAGTCCGTACAGCGTGGTCACCGATTCGCGCGGGCGGATCATCGTCACCGACGTGGCGGCGGCTGGGGTTCACATCTTCGATTTCACCCAGCAGAAATATAAGTTCATTTCGCGCCGCGATGCCGGAAAGAATCCGATGCTCACGCCGCAGTGCGTGGCGGTGGATGCGCAGGACAATATTTATGTGACCGATTCGCAGACGGGCAAGGTGTTCGTGTTCGATGCGAACGGAAAATTCCGGCGCGCCATCGGCAGTTTGAAGGGGGGCGAGGGATATTTCAAGCGGCCCACGGGAATCGCGGTGGATTCCGCGGCCCAACACATCTACGTCAGCGACACCTTGCGCAATAAGATCTTCATGATGGATATGCAGGGCAGCGTGCTGCAGACGATTGGAAAGACGGGGACGGGAGACGGCGAGTTCAACTTCCCTACCGAACTGCGGCTGAATGGCTCGGACTTAGTCGTTGTCGACGCCATGAATTTCCGCGTGCAGGTGCTGGACCGGTCGGGTACGTTCCGCTATGCCATCGGCAAGGTTGGAGACGAGGCGGGATGGATGTTCCGTCCGAAGGGGATTGGCTTCGATTCTGAAGGGCATTTGTATGTGGTGGACGGACAGTGGGGGATGGTGCAGGTCTTCGATCGGGAGGGACGGTTGCTGTACTACTTCGGGCAAAGGGGGACGGGACCTGGAGATTTTCAACTTCCGACCGGACTGGAGATTGACCGCCAGGATCGGATTTACGTTGTGGATTCGTTTAACCGGCGCGTGGAGGTATTTCACTACTACGGCATCGCTCAGGCGGGGGATGGGAGGAAGCAGTGAAGAAGATCCTGTCGCTGGCTAGCGCGCTGATCGTGATGACAATTCTGGGGCATGGTTTGGCGGCGGCACAGGTATCCAGCGATGTGTTGGGCATGCATAACCTGACGGCGGCGAGTGGAGCGTCGATCTATTCCTCGGGAGGCCTCGGTTGCACGTTTTGTCATGCTCCCCACAGCGGAATTGGAGGCATTTCGCCTCTCTGGAACCAGAAGTTGTCGGCGCAATCCTACACGCCCTACGCCAGCACGACCTATCCCGAGCAAGGCCACACCCAGCCTACACTCGGGATCACGAGCAGCCTCTGCCTGAGTTGTCATGACGGCACGGTGGGAGTGGGACAGTCGGCGGCCTATGGTCAGCTCCCTATGACCGGCTCAATGAACAGTGTGGATTCGTTCGGAACGACGTTGACCGGCTCGCACCCTTTCAGTCTGGTGCTTCCCATGAAGGACGCACCGAACCTCCAGTCGTCGCTGGTGTCGCAGGGTAAGACCGCCGATCCTACGGGCGCGGTGAAACTCGTGGCCGGCAATATTGAGTGCACCAGTTGCCACGATCCCCACGTGCAAGGGATGGATAGGATCGCGCAGAATTTTCTAGTCCGGGACAGCTCAAACGCGCAGATGTGTCTGGCGTGCCATGATCCGAACCGCGTGGTGCAAGGACAAATCAACCCGCTGGCAGGTTTTACGGGGAGTATTCACCAGACCGCGACCAACCAGGTTTCACCGGATGGTCACATTGGTTCTTATTCCACGGTCGGAGTGAATGCGTGCAACTCCTGTCACCGGTCGCACGACTCGGTGGCACCGGCACGATTGCTGCGCCCAGCCACACCCGCGGCGCCAGGAAACGATCCGGTCACGCAAGATTGCATGACGTGTCACAACGGGGGGACGTACTTGTCGCCGGTGCCGCTGAACGTTATGGCCGAGGTCGCGAAGACCGGCCATCCCTTGCCATCCGGGACTAACTTCCACGATGCTGCTGAAGCGGTTCTGTTAAACAACAACCGTCATGGCACGTGCGTCGATTGCCACAACCCTCACGCCTCCAACCAGACGACGCAATTCAGCGCGCCGCCAGCGTTGCGTGCTTCGCAGGCCGGTGTTCCCGGGATCAGCGCGGCGGATGGTGTTACGGTTCTTACTCCGGCGATCAACCAGTATGAGAATTGTCTGCGCTGCCACGGCACCGGCACGGGCAAGCAGCGGCTGATCGTCTACGGGTATGCGCCGGCGCGAGTGGTGTCGGCGCCGGATTCGCTGAACGTCATCCCGGAATTCGCCGCAACGGCAACCTCGAGCCACCCTGTGACTCATGATCGAACCAGTCCCCTGCCCCAGCCCAGCCTTCTGCTAAACCAGCTCAATCAGAATGGAACAGCGTCTGCGCGCGCGATGGGGACGCGCATCTTCTGCACCGATTGCCATAACAGCGACGACAATCGCGAGTTCGGCGGCACTGGCCCCAACGGTCCCCACGGATCTGTTAACTCGCACATCCTTGAGCGCAACTATCAATTCAGCCAGGCCGCAACGCCGGGCGGTGTGGTCACGAACCTTTTTCCCAACCCCATCCTGACTTTTACCGGACCGTATGCGATGTGCGCGAAGTGTCACGATCTGACCAACGTTGTTGCCAATAACAGCTGGAATCAGCACAGCTTGCATATATCCCAGTACGGATTCAGTTGCTCGGTATGCCACACTGCCCACGGCATGGGCGCAACGTCGCCGAACGTCACTGGGGAGCGGATGGTGAATTTCGATGCCAACGTAGTCGGAGCGAACAACAGCGCCCCGATTACCTACAACCGTAGTAGCAACACGTGCACGCTGATGTGCCACGCAATCGCCCACAATGCCGATGGCACAGTCTCTCTCCAAAAGCCGGCCAACCCGATAAAGAAGAAGTAGGTTACAACGCACTGTCCGAAACAGATGAATTCCGGATCGCGAACAACAGGTGCTCCCAGCTCACGACACAGTCCATTCGATCTGGCGATGCCGCGGATCGGGACGATGCTGCTGTTGTTCGCTTCCGCGTCGGTTTTCGAGGCCAAGAACCTCTCTTCTCTATCGACTCTCGCGAATGGGGACATCTGGTGGCACCTGCGTACGGGAATTTGGATGCTCCAAAACCATGCCGTACCGCATAGCGGTCTTTTCTCGCAGTCGGCGGCGCTTCCCTGGACTGCTTCAAGTTGGGGCTATGATCTGCTGGTTGCTTTCGCCTTCAGGATGCTGGACCTGTGGTCTATCCCAATCTTGCTGATGGGCTTCAAAACGGCATTTGCCGTCGCGACCTTCCTTCTGGCGGGTGGCTTACGCGGAAGATTTTGGCCGGCGGTCGCCTTGTCGGCTGCCACGCAATACATACTCGCCAACGTTCAGCCGAGCCCCACCTATTGCTCGATACTTTTCTTTGCTGTCGAATTGCTCCTGCTGAACGAGAACCGCAGAACGGGGAGCGTTCGGCCTCTTTTCTGGTTGCCACCGCTTTTCCTGCTGTGGGCCAATCTCGACATTCAGTTTGTGTACGGGATCCTGTTTCTTGTGCTGTTCGTGATTACATTTTGCCTTCAGCATCTTGGACCTCGCCCAGGAGTGGGGCAACTGCAACAAAAGTGGACTGCCGTCTCGGCAAAGAAAATGGGGATCGCGGCAACACTATGTGGGATCGCCACCTTCGTGACGCCTTATTCTTATCACCTCTACGGAGTTTTCTTCGCTAGCGTCACGAGCACGGCAACCCGCTACTTTCCGGACTTTCACGCCATGGGCTTCCGCCAGCCGCAGGACTATGTTCTGATGCTTCTGACGATGGGAGCGTTTCTGGCGCTCGGTCTGCGCCGTTCCCGCAATCTGTTCCAGATTGCGCTTATGATCGGTTGCACGATGCTCTCATTCCATGCGCAGCGCGACGCGTGGTTCGCAACGCTGGCGGCGATTGTGGTGATCGGCGAGGCACTCCGCGACGATGCTATCCGCGACACGGGCGGAGTTGCGGACGCTGACCACAAGCGCGCCCGGAACCGGCAGGTGCTGATTGCCGCCGGATTGGCGGTCGCGATTTTGATGCTCGCGGCTGCGCTCGGAATTCCCCGCAGCCACGAGGCCCTGATGGCAAAAGTCGCTCAGACCTATCCGGTTGCCGCCTGCAATTACATTCGCGAACATCATCGCGAAAACGAGCTTCCACTGCCGCTGTTCAACCCCTATGAATGGGGAGGGTTTTTAACCTGGTATTTGCCGGAATACCCTGTCGCCATTGATGGACGCGCTGACCTGTACAGCGATGACTTCGTCATCCAGTATTCCAAAGCGATGAACGCCGACGTGCCTTACCAGTCCTATCCCGCGATGGCCAATGCTGGCACTCTGTTATTGCAGCGGAACTCGCTGATGGGGCAGGCTCTCAGCACGCTGCCGGCGTTTCGAGTGGCCTACAGCGACCGCGTCGCGGTGGTGCTGACCACGCCGTAGAACTGGTTTCACAAATGGTTTATGGGAAAGGCGCGGCTTCAGGGGCCGCGGAAAAACTCCAGTTCAAGCAGGCTTTGGGAAGGGCACGAGTTTACTCGTGCCGTTAAGCCCTTCCGCGCAGAGCCTGGGTTGGACCCCTCCTAGTTGGGTCTTTTGGAATCAAAGACTTAGCGTTTGTGTTTGGCCATGTCTTTGAGGAATAAGGACTTATATGTAACGTATTTATAAATCAATAGGTTAGCTAGAATTTCCGGTCGATTTTTTCGGTCGTTTCCCGCCAGGTCTTTGAGNNAGAGCGGAGGAGGCTGCGAGGGTGCGCGTTGAAAATGTGTCCGCGCTTCAGCGCTATGCCGTTATCGGAAGTGACAATCATTACGGTGGCATGGCGAACCAGATACCGGATTCCCCCGCGGGACTTCCGACTCACGGTTGCGGAAGGCCAGGGCGAGTGCGGCGGAGGATGAAGTAGACCTCTCTTTCGTAAACACTACGTTTGTAGAGATAGTAACCGTCCGAAAAGTGCACCATTTCGTACCCTCGCGCAGTCAGTTGCGGAATACCGAGTTGAAGCATCAATTCCGGATCTTGTGAATAGGCAGTTATGTATTCGGGATTGACTCGAATGAGTTCGTCGACGTCTAGATTTGTTCCGCTAAGGGGCAAGCCGTGATGAAAGTATGCGGCCGGAACGTTGGCAAAGATGTTGTGGTCGAAATAAGCCTGCACGGCAACCATCCCGAAAAGAAATCCGAACATTGGCCCACGATCGGCTCCCACCGATTTCAGATACTTGGCGGCGTCCTCGGCGCCGCTATAGGGGTAAAGGCGTTCGTGCTGGATGACCACTACCGAATCCCAAATGTTCACGAAGCAGAGACAAAGCAACACTGCAATCATGCCCTGCGTCGCCCAACGTTCGCGCACCTTGAAGGCCAGCTGTTCTTCCTGGCCGGGCCACGCAATCCACAGTGCGGTAATCGCAGCAATGAACGGTGTTCCGTGGTGGTGAGCAGATCCGTGCACGACCGCATACAAGGCAATCATCGCTCCGACTGGTAACGCGAACACTAGGAATCTCCGGCGCTTTAGGCACCACGCCCCCGAGAGCACCAGAAAAACAACCGAAGGCAGCAGCCAATCGAGAAAGGCGCCGGAAATGACCGTGGTCAGCTTTCGCAGCGCTGTGGGGAATTGCGCCTGTGCGGCGGGAGGCAATTGCGCGAACTCTTTCTTCAGAACAAATTCTTCGATGTCCGGCGTCGGCTTCAAGATGACGACAATGAACAGAAAGGTCAGGGCCATCACCGCGACGCAAATCTGGTAGCGCTTCCGCACTCTTTCTTCCAGAGTGTTCCACAAACGAACAGCTTCGATCAAATACGCCAACCCGAGGCAACCGGCGATGATCGTTCCGTGCAGGCTCAAGTTCGCCAGCAAGACCAGCACCACCGTCATTCGTTCGGGATGCTTCAGGTCCTTAAACAGAATCGCGGCCGCAAAGCAGAATAGGGGCAGCAGTGTGTAGGGCCGCGCGATCACCGCGTACTGGTAGACCATGAAATAGGTGAACGCCAGCGGCCAGCGGATGATCCGGGGGAAGGGTGCCTTGAAGATCAGCAGCGCGACCCCAGCCGTGGCGCCGGCCATGCCGATGTAGCCGAGGGCACCGTATCTCGCGTGAAACACGTGTTGCGCTACCCACAGGATCGTGTGCCACAGGCCGGGAGATCCCTCGTAGCGCAGTTCATGAAACCAGATAGTGCGCAGATCGAGATCGCGCGCAATCAGCCACGCCTGGGCTTCGTCCGCCCACTTTTCGTGATAGCCAATGGTGCAGCCCACCACTGTAATCCACAGGCCGAGCACGCCGAAATCCCCGATGCGCCACCACGGGTTGACCGAAGAGGCGGGAGCGGAAGACGGGGACCTGGCGCCGGAAACGGGAGCGGGCGGATCAACTGGCGGTTCATCACTTAGCGCTTCGCGGAGAGCATCAGTCGGTTCCGTCTCAGTCGGTTCAGTCATGAGGTACCTGGCGCCGCGCGAATACGGTCGCAATCTCATCGTGAAATACGAGCTGGAAGCGCGGATCAACAGTCAGTATCTTGGCCAGCGGAAGCTGTGAATCCAGCAGCACGACGCCCGCCTCATTGAGATAAGGGTCGGTGGTATACGACGTATCGGCGTTCTGGGAGTTGAAGAAGAGGCGGTCCAGATCGTCCCCGTAAAGATCGTTGCGCCCGTCGATCGCCACCGGGTAATCGGGCATGTACCACATCAGGAAGCCGCCCCAGTTGAGATTGTTGTAGAGCGGACCGGGAACCGGGTTTCGCCGGAGGAAGTTAATCGCGTTCACCGGATATTGCGCACTGATCACCCGATCAAAACTGCGTTGGTTGAAGTCGGTACCACGTGAGAGTAACGCCAGCAACAGGACGACGGCCACTGCTACTCCGGCACTCTCAAACCAACTCTCCGGACGGTCGTACTTGGGGCGGTCGCCCTCCGCCTCCGGAGCGCGAAGGTCCGCGATGCACGCCGCGGCTGGAATGCAGATGAACCAGGCGTCGCGCATGGTGCGAAATGCAACCACGCTCGCGACTGTCAGCAACGCTAACTTGAATGGGTCGAGTTTTTTTTGCCATCCCACGGCGAAGAACCCTGCGGCCGTGAGCAGGAGTTCCGCGTACTCGTTATACCAACGAAAGGTGAGCGGCTGCAGTTCCTGGATGACGGAGTAGGCAAACTTCGCCTTCGAATACTCGTAGACCGCCACATAGGGATGATAGAAGTTCGGGCCCACCAGGGTTGCGAGTGTGCAGACGACGGACAAAACCACTAGATTCTTGGCCGGAAGCGTGGGAGGAAGCAGGAACCCGGGAGCAATCCCAAGCGTGTTCGCCAGACGCTGCCCGAGCGATACGCCAACGAATAGACCTATCAGGAACAGCCCATAGATGAACTGGATGTGCAGGTTCGCCCACAACAGAAAAATCGGCGGCAACCAGTAGAGCACTTTGTCACGGCCGCTGCGATTCGCCTCCAGAAGAAGAGTCAGCGTGATCGCGAACAGCACCATGGAAAAAAAGAAAGGCCGCGGCATTCCGTTGAAGAGGAACGCCGAACAAACGACCGCGGTCAACGCGCACGCCAGCCAGAACCGGCCCGAAAGACGCCGAAGCATCCAGTAAACGGCATACGCGACGGCGAGGGTGAGAAACGTTCCGAGGATACCAATCCCAAGGAGACCGAACCACGCGTAGGCCCGCGACAGCAACACCTCATAGCCCCAACTGTAGGCAACCCACGGGCGATTGGCCGCGGTGCGCGACAGAATGCCGGTATGAGGAACGGCCAGATGCTCGACGATCCAGTCGCCAACTTTGAGATGCCACCAGATGTCGAGGTCGAGAACCGAGAACTTCAGCTGTAACGCGATTACTCCCACTCCAGTCAGCAGCGTGACCAAAGCGCACAACTGCATCCACCGCAGCCGCAGAAATGGGCGTAGTTCCTCAATGAAGCTCAACCGTTGGGGCTCCTTGACGTCTACACGGGGGCGGCGCTCACGACGGCATTCACTATATGCGGGCTGGGACTCCTGCCTACTCCGACCTGCGCCACGACTCCTTGAGGGGAAAGGCAATCGCGATGCCAGCCCGCACCCGCAGATTAAATGCAGGATTCAAAAGGACTTGGGGCATCAGGCTGGCGCCGACGGCGGGTTGGCGGAAGGGGCAAAACGCGCCCTTGATGCGGAGAAAGACGCGATTCCGAACCGCTTTTAGCCGGGAAAGCTATTGGGAGCCTGCCCCATAAGTAGCTGAAAGCAGAGGTGCAAGCAGCCAGGCCGAGGGGTAGTTGCAGTTTTGGCAATTCCGATGCACTCCGAGGGGGAAGGGGCTTTGTTCAGTTTGCCCGGATATCTACTCTCAAATAACCAACCGGGCGAAACCAATTGTGCGCGAGCGAGGAGACAAACGGCGTAAAACCTCCATGGCAAGGCGAATTATGGTGTATCGATGGATGCTGGAATGGCTGTGTGAATCTCGGCTTTCCTTGGCCGGACGTTATCCACTGCTAGCTGCTTAACGTTTTGCCCGGGGAACTATGCAGGGCTGGATCACGACGGGTTTGAAGACGCGGTTAGGCCCACGGAATCAGATCCGATCCAGCCCTGTTTTGCCAGCACGCGGCGGTGCGGAAAAAGATGGCGACATCCACTGCAATAGAAAACCCAGTTCGTGGGTGGCGCTTCTGGGCGCCGCGCTTGGCGACAGCAGTGTTGCTTCCGGTGCTGCTGCTCGGCATCGCGGAAGGTGCGTTGCGCCTGTTTGGTGTGGGCTTTCCGACCGACCTTACCGTTCCGTGCACCATGCAGAGTCAGCCCGCCTCTTGCTACAACCTTTTTTTCCCTGCCCCGTTTTTTCCTCCGGGCATGATCAAGACACCGCAGGCGTATGCGATTCCGGCACAAAAGCCACAAGGAACCTTCAGAATCTTTGTGCTCGGAGAATCCGCGGCGATGGGCGATCCCGATCCTGCCTATGGATTCAGCCGCTACCTGGAGGTGATGCTCCGGGAACGCTTCCCTTCCATGAAGTTTGAGGTCGTGAATACGGGCAGCGTCGCCATCAACTCCCACGTCCTGCTGCCGATCGCGAGGGGGCTGGCGAACCAGCGCCCGGACTTATTCATCATCTACTCGGGCAACAATGAAGTCGTCGGCCCGTACGGTCCGGGAACCGCGCTGACATCTTCCGCCATGAGCCTGCCCGTCATTCGCAGCATCATCTTCGCGCGCTCGACTCGGCTCGGCCAGCTTCTTACCAAGGTGGGGACGCAAAAGCGGGAATGGGGCGGAATGGAGATGTTTCTTGACAAGCAAGTCCCGGCCCGTTCGCCGCTCATGGCGCACGTGTATGCAAATTTCGAAAGCAATCTGCGGGACACGATTGCCATTGCTCGCGGCTCAGGTGCCAGAGTTATTGTCGCCACGGTGGCCACGAATCTGAAGGATTGTGCCCCGTTTGCATCCTTGCACCGCGAAGACTTGGGGCAGAACGCTTTGCGTTCATGGTCGGTGCTGGTGCAGCAAGGATCGGATCTGGAAACCGCTAGGTCCTATGCGGACGCGCTCAAGGCCTATCTCTCCGCGGCGCAGATTGACGACCAGTACGCCGAGCTTGAATTCCGCATTGCCCGCTGCCTGTGGATGCTGGGAGATTACCGCGCGGCCCGGGAACATTTTCTTCGCTCCCGCGACCTCGACACGCTTCGCTTTCGGGCGGATAGCAAGATCAACGACATCAATCGCTCGGTCGCTGCATCGTCCCCCGGCGTTGAACTGGTGGATGCCGATGAGATTTTCGCCAAGGAGAGTCCGAACGGGATCGTCGGCAGCGAACTTGTGTATGAGCACGTGCACATGACTCCGGAGGGCAATTACCTTTTGGCGCGGGCCATGTTCTTGCAGATCGCGAGCAAGCTGCCGGCAGAGACGGGGCAAGCCCCATCTCTACAGGAGGGAGATATTTCTTCCCATATTTCTTCTCAAACCGAATGCGAGCAACTGTTGGCGTTCACCCGTCACGATCGCCTGCGGATTGCCCGGGAGATGCTGGAGCGATTGCAAAAGCCTCCCTTTACGACTCAATTAAATCACTCGGATCAGGTCTTGCGGTTGACGATCAAGGCGGACGCTCCCGATGAAAGGCCCGATGAGACCGTGGCTGAGTATCAATGGGCGATCCGGAAAAAACCGGACGACCGGATTTTGCATTACAACTTTGGACTATTCCTCTTCGACTACAACCGCACAGCGGCGGCGGAACAGTTGCGCATGTCTCGCTCATGGGATGGGTTCCCTGTTTTTGCGCCGGACGGCACGCCGCTCGAATAGTTATTTCTCTCAAAACTTCCGATACATGAACTGAGCGGCGTCAGCGCCTCGACTGTGCGTAACCACCAAGACGAGAAGTAAAGCCAGCAGGTACAGAGGCGGGATCCAAAACCAGCGATTGCGAGCGATGAGAGCGATCATCCCTGAATCGGAGCGGACAGGTGCACCTTCCCGTTCAACCGAATACCGATCGAGCGTTTCGATCGTTAGCACCACAATCGCGTATCCGGCGGCCAGAGCCACCACCAGAACATAAAGACTCCCGCTGATAAAGTGTGCCGAGTAACTTGCGGGTGACAGCACCGCCGACAGCATCTGCCGCGCCTCGACCAGAGAATTGGCGCGGAAGAAAATCCATCCCAGGCTGATGAGACTGATTGTCACCACCCATGAGACCGCTGCCCAGAGGGCTGCCGGAGGCGTCCAATCGAATTTGCGCTGCGCGTGCTGCGCCTGACGATGCAAAACGAGGAGCACTCCGTGATAGCAACCCCAGAGCACGAAGAGCACGCTGGCTTTGTGCCACAATCCGAACAGGATCATCGAAATCACTAGAGCGAGATTTCTCCACCATATCTCGCGGCGAACGACTGCCAGCGCGAGAAAAACATAGTCGCGAATCCAGAACGATAGAGACATGTGCCAGCGCGTCCAAAAAACTGACGGGCTGGTGGATTGAAAGGGGCGAGCGAAGTTCTCGGGCAAGGTGAATCCGAGTGTTCTGGCAGCGCCGATTGCGATGTGCGAGTAGCCGGCGAAATCCAGAAAAAGCTGCAACCCATATCCGAACGCCAGGCACCAGACGTCCGCACCACTCCATTGCGTGGCATGATCGAAGCCAGAGTCGATCCCGCCGCCCGCAAGAATTCCCTGCCCCAACAATCGGGCCAACTGCATCATGAACACACCGGTTGCGATACGACAGAAACCGCTCCCGAGGTCGTGCGCAGCCGTGGTTTGCTCGGAGCGAAATTGCGGGAGCATTTCTGGCATGCGGCAGATCGGTCCCGAAATCACCACCGGGAAAAAAGCCATGTAGAGCGCAAATTCGAAGAACGACGGATCGAGTTCCTCTTCACGATAAAGGTCAAACAGGTAACTCATGGCTTGGAACGTCCAGAATGAGATCCCTAAGGGCAAGGCAAGATGCGAGAACCTTTGCAACGAGGTGAGCGGGATACCGGCGGCGATTTCCGGGAGGTACTTGAAGCTGCCGAGCAGCGCCAAGTTCAATACAATACCGGCCGATAGAACGAGTGGGGAGGGCTTGCGCTGAAGCCATTTCCCCAGCAAGAAGTTCATCCCCGTGGAAACGAGAAGAACAGCCGCGAACCAGGCTCCCCAGGTGAGATAGAGCGCGTAGCTGCCGATGAGAAGAACCGGTTGCCGTACCGCTTGCGAGCGAACCTTGGCACAGATCGCAACGCACAGAAGGAATACCAGAACGTACAGGATTTCCCGAAACAACAGTCCCCCCCTCGTTCTCGAAACCGTTTTCAGATTGCAAGGACCTGCTTCACCCTTCTCCAAACCTATTCACAACACTTTCTCGAAGGATGCTCCAGGCATTATTGCGTATTCGTGGTGTTGTGCATAAGTCCTCAGGCATATGCTCTCTCGCATATCGCCACAAACATCACCGGTGTGATCTGGGTCGCGGATTTCCGTCGTCGTCACCGGCTACAATGAGCGGCAGCATGACGAACGGCAGTGTAAGCAGGTTTCGCAATCTCATCGACGCCCTCGACGCAGCTCCCGGCGATCGCCCGTTTGTCACTGCCTGGATCGACGAAGATGAGCGCGAGACCGTAACTTTCGACGAGTTCCGCCGCCGCGCGCGCTGGCAGGCGAAACTGCTTCGCGACCATGGTGTAAACAACGCCGATCGTGTGATCATCATCATGCCTCAGAGCATTTCCGCGATGACGGCCTTCGTTGGGGCGATGATGCTGGGCGCGGTGCCTGCCTTTCTTGCCTATCCTAATTTCAAGGTGGAGGCCTCCAAGTACCGCTCGGGACTGGTTGGAGTCTCGGCAAACCTCAACGCCAAGGCGGTGGTCATCGACGAAGAATTCCCCGACGACATGCTCGGTCACGTCGCACTGAGCGAGGAAGCCAGGTTGCTTCGTGCCAGCCGCAGAGGGGACCCAGGTGGAGAGGAGGACCTGCCGATCCTGGAGAATCATGCCGATGGCCTAGCGTTCATCCAGCACTCGGCTGGCACCACCGGGCTACAGAAGGGCGTGGCCCTGACCCACGCCGCCGTGCTGCGCCAGATCGAACACCTGGCGCACGCGCTGAAGATTGAGGGAGCAACGGATTGCGTTTACAGTTGGCTGCCTCTCTACCACGACATGGGACTGATCGCCTGCTTCATGCTGCCCATGGTTTGCCACGTGCCGGTAGTAATGCAGTCGCCGCTCGACTGGGTGATGCACCCGGAAACGATGTTGCAGATCATCACGGAATGCAAGTGTACTTTGGCATGGATGCCGAACTTCGCCTTTCAGTTCGTTCCCCGGCGCACGCCGGCTAGCCGGTGGACGCAGTTCGATCTCTCGTCGGCTCGCGCCCTGATCAACTGCTCGGAGCCAGTTCGGTCGAGCAGCATGCATGAGTTCGAGAGTGCATTCTCCGCAATTGGATTGAAGAGCGGGGTGCTGCAATCCTCGTATGCAATGGCGGAGAATGTTTTTGCCGTAACCCAATCGGACATCACGCGGGCAGCGGGTCCCTCCCGCATCTGGGCGGACGGGCAAAGATTTCGCAGCGCACATCAGATCGTGCCGGTTGCGGCAGGGACTCCGGGCGCAGTTTCTTTCACGTCGTCAGGCCGACCGCTGCCGGGCAACGAAGTGCGGATCGCATCGGATTCTGGCAGGGTCCTTGACGATGGACGCGTCGGCGAGATTCTGGTCAAGAGCGACAGCCTGTTCACGGGCTACTACAACCGTCCCGATTTCAATGCCAAGGCGATCGTCAATGGCTGGTATTACACCGGCGATCTTGGTTTTGTCCTGGAAGACGAGCTCTATGTGATCGGCCGGAAGAAGGATCTGCTCATCGTGGGCGGCGAAAATCTTTATCCGCAAGACATCGAGGAGATCGTCACCAGCCATCCGGCCATTCATGATGGCCGCGCGGTTGCGATGGGCGTGTACAATCCCGATCTCGGGACGGATGACATCGTCGTAGTAGCGGAAGTGGAACGGGAGGAACTTTTGGTAAACCGGGAAGAAATCGAGCGAGAGATTCGCAATCTTGTGGTGGCGGGAATTGGAGTGGCGGTTCGGACAATTTTCCTGAAACCACCGAAATGGATCGTGAAGAGCACAGCCGGCAAAGCCGCGCGCGCTACTACGCGGGAGAAGTTATTGAAGGAACATCCGGAGCTCAACGTCGAGTCTTAGCACAAGGAGCGCAAATTCGCATGACGGCCGAAGCCCAGCAGATGATTGAACACATTGTCAGGATGATCCGAAAACCGGGACTGACTATCGACGAGAACACTCCGCTGGTTTCCTCTGGCCTGATCGACTCGATGGCGCTTGTGGATTTGTTGCTGAAACTCGAAGATCTCACCCACCGGCGCATACCCCCGGGAAAAGTTCAGCCGAAGGACATGAACACAGTTGCCATCATGTTCGCGACGGCTGAGCGCGTGGGAAAGCCGCGGAAGTAGAAAGCTTACTTGATCAGCCGAAAGAGGTCGCTGTAATCGTCTGTCCAGAGGCGCGGCTGAAGCGGCTTGGTGTCAGGGGGAAGCCTCGATTCGAGTCCCGTCATCCTCAGTACTCCTGGAGTTCGGGCAAGCAGTACCCAACAGTTGCTCAGGAATGGCCCTTGGCCGTCCTCGTACCGGATTACCGAATCCGCTTGAAAATACGCCGCCGCCCCTTGTACGACCGGCAAGAGATTGACGTGCCCGCTACTGACATGGACTGCGATGATTCCATTCGGATCAACGTGCAGCCAGTAGGTTTCGAAGGCTTCCCGTGTCAGCAGGTGAACTGGGATCGCATCACCGGAAAATGCATCCACAACCAGGACGTCAAATTTCCGATTTTCGCCCCGCACCGTTTCCTGTTCCAACAACCGCCGTGCGTCGCCCAATACCGTGTCAACATGAGCAGCCGAGTCTTGAATGTAGGTGAATACAGGATGCGACCCGGACGATAGATCGATGACGGCGGGGTTGATTTCGTAGTAGCGGAAATAGTCGCCGGGCCGCCCATAGGCGGCCAGCGTGCCTGCACCCAATCCGACGATCCCGACGCGCAGGCTTCCATCTCCGACATTCCTTTTCGGGTGATTCTGCATCACCACGCCAATTCCGCTCTGCCGGCCGTAGTAGGTGGTGGGCTCTTTATCGACGGGTGGTTCAAATTGCCCGCCATGTACGGTTCGCCCGTGCATGAGCATCTTTCCGTGAGGCACGTCAAAGACTCGGATGGCGCCGTAGAAGTTGCGTGCGCTCAGATAAAGTCCCGGTAGCGGCTGGGTGCTGCGCACAAGCGCGAGGATCGCGACGCCTCCAACCGCAAAGACAAGTAGTTGAACAAAACGAAACTGACGCTTAGTTGTGTCACGGCGGCTTCGGAAGGCGAAAGCGCCGACAACGACCAGGAAAACGATCAGCCCTGCGATTGGATAGAAACGCATGACCTCTAGAATCTTTGATAATTCAGGCCACCAGCGTCCGGCACCATATGCGAACAAGATCGTTCCGGCGGAAATTCCGGCCGGAAGCCAAGAATTCGGTTCGTAGATCCAGGAAGTCGGGTCGCGATACAGACAGACGATGGTAAGCACCATCGAGGCTCCGACCGCCAGTGGAAACTCGGTAAAAAACGTAAATATGTGCGGTGCGACGATCGCCACAAAAATGCCGCCCACTGCCCCGCCCGCCGAAATCGCCAGATAAAACGCGGTCAGCCGCTCCACCCCGGGCCTTAATCTCACTAGTTCACCGTGGCAGATCATGCAGGCCAGAAAGAGGAGGATCGGCAGAGCAGCGAGTATCGGCCGCCCATAAAGCGGCGGTATGCATGTCATGAACACGCCGACGATAAATAATGGATGGAATACTGGCCTCTGATACCAACGCGGGTGATCGAAACATAAAATGAAACTGAGCAGGTAGATCGACAGGGGCAGGACCCAGAGCAGAGGAACTGAAGTCACCTCCTGGCAAAGCATGTTGGTAGTGGCCAGCAGCAGCGCAGATGCGCAGGCAGGCAGCAAAAACCACAACGAGTAGATGAGCGGGCTGGTTTGTATTCCACTTCCGATCTCTTCCGCGAGGTCAACGCGATTGGTTTCGTCGCACGCATGCATCGTTTTTCGCGCGCACAGACCGCATCCCGCCACAAATACAAAAAACAACAGCGACCATATCAGGCTCTGGGTTTTCATTCCGATTGCCGGTTCCAGCAGAAAGGGAAAGCTCAACAGTCCAAGCAACGACCCGAGGTTTGAAATGGAATACAGCTTGTAGGTTTTCGTGCCAACTCCCAGGCGGGCGAACCAGCGTTGCAGTAATGGCCCGGTAGTGGAAAGAACAAAGAAGGGTAGACCGGCTGACCCCAGGAGAATCACGGCAACGTCGCGTACGGGAGTGCCGCTGTCAGCCGGCTTCCATGATGTACCAGGAGTAATCGCTGAGGGCCACAGAAACATCAGCGTGAGTACCAGCAGGAAGACTGCAGCCAGCAGCGCCAAGTGCAATTTTGTTTGTGCCACCGCAGAGAGCCGCGCAGAAACCAGGTGTGAGTAAACATAGCCGCAGAGCAAAAGCATCTGGAAGACCAGCATGCTGGTCGTCCAGACCGCGGCTGAACCACCGAACCACGGCAGAATGTATTTGCTTACAATCAACTGCACTTGGAACAGCAGGAAGGCGCTCAAGAAGGATGTGGCCGCAAAAAGTAGCTTGGTAGTTCCAGGTACCAACTGGCGATCGTTGTCGCGCACAGATTGATGCACTGTTAAAGCGCTGGAACTCAAGCCTGCCCCCTTGGGATTTGAATCGCTGGATCAGCAGGCTATGGCAGCGGCTTTGCCGGGGTTCCCGGTTTTACACCCGAATGCTTTTTCGCCTGGGCCATCAATTCCAGTACCTTGTCCTTGGCTTCGTAGTTTGGATTCGTGTCCAATAACTTCTGCCAGGTGGCGACGGCTTTGTCGATGTCCATCTTGCCTTGCCATTCCACGATTCCCAGATTGAACAGCGTGTTCGCCTTGTTCGGTTCATACGAGAGCGACTTCTGAAATTCGGCGATAGCCGTATCCGCGTTGCCGGTGTACCAGTAGGCGGTCGCCATGTCGGTCCGAACGCCCGTGTTGGTCGGCTCGACCTTCAGCGCGCGTTGGTAGTAATCAATTGCTGTGGGGTACTGCTGGGCGTCGTAATAGATGTTGCCGATGTTTTCCAGAAGTCCGGCGTTGTTCGGATCGGCCTTCAGCTTCTCGATCAAAGGTCCGGCTTGCGTATCGGCCATTTTTTGCATGTCGGCGGGGGTTGGAGTTTGGGCACCGGCGTTCGCACTCCCCATGGCCGGTGCGGAATTCGCTGTCTCAGTTGCCGCCGCCGTTGGACTCTGCGAACCGCGAATGAACCAGCCACCCGCGATTCCCACCAGCAGGCAGATGACTGCCAACACATAAGCCTGCACACTTGTCCATTGCTCGATAGAAGTTGCTCGATTTGTATCCGTCATTTCTCAGTGCTCCTTCACTTCTCGTTTCATTGGCAGGCGCAATCGTGCTAGCTCTTGCCCTGCATCTGGACGTCGGCCATCAGCTTTTGGACGGTGGCTTTGCGCTCCGCGCTCAATTGCGGATTCGCCTTCAGCAACTGCTGCCAGGCTGCCAGCGCTCCCTTGCTGTCCTGCTTCCCCTGCCATTTGATCATGCCGAGATTGAACAGCGAGTTGGCATCCTTTGGGTCATAGTGCAGCGACTGTTGAAGTTGGCTGATCGCCTCGTCCACATCGCCGTTGTAGTAGAGGCACGAAGCCATCTCGGTGCGAATGGCAACGTTCTTGGGGTCAACCTGCAGTGCCTTGCCGTAGTAGCTGGCCGCTTCCTTGAACTGGTGAGTGGAACTGTAGATTTTGCCGACTTGGATGAGCAAACCGCTGTTGTTCGGATCGGTCTTCAGCATTTCGAGCAGCGGCGCCGCTTTCTTGTCGGCCATCTGCTTCATCTCTTCAAGGCTGGGCATGTGCCTGCCCATAGCGCCTGCAGGGGTGGCGGATTGGGCGTTGGCCGCAGGCTGTGGCGGCGGTGCCGCGGGCGATTGCGATCCGCGGAATAGGTATCCGATCGCCAACCCAACCACGAGGCTAATTACCGCCATCGCGTAGACCTGCTTCGCCTGCCAGGATGGTCCCGCAGTTGGTTCCGGGGTGGGTTCATTCGCCATGCCCTATTCTCTCCTAAAGTCGCTATCGCGTTTGAAGCTCAGCTTTCGCTGGGCATCAAGGCTGTACTAGCGTGTTCCCCACACGATGAAGGGACGCGCCCTGACTGCACTACTTAAGTTATAGGTGAAGGAAGAAAGGGACAGCATTCTGCGTCACTCGGGAATGTGATGGCGGTCACATGGACGAGGGAATGTTACGAGGCACGTGTTTTGGGCACACGCTCGTGTTAGAGCATGTCATTCGATGGCGTCTTCGCAATGAGTCAAGTACGTGCCCCTCCAAGGCGTCCCGCCCGTGTTGCTCTTTCCGAAGCGCTTCGAGTCTCCTCAGCGGCGATGCACTCTGGCGTGGCACGCCGTGCACAGCGTGATCAAGTTTTCCTCTGTGTCGGCTCCCGAATGGCTGCGGAACTCTCTGTGGTGTACCTCAAGATTTGACCTTGCGCCACAGGATTGACACCTCCAGCCGTCGCGAAGCAGGACCTCCTGCCGCAGACTCTCGTACGACAAGGCATCCAGCCGAGACGCTTTGGGGCTAATCATTCTCAGGACGCCTTCACACGCAAGTTTTCGAGGAAAGTCTGCTGTTGTTCTCGGGGCAAGAACTTGTAGTAGCGGGAGACCGAGTTGAGCAGGATCTCCGGGTTGCCATTGTCCAGGTGCGCTCCTGCCAGGAAGTCCGCGCAGATCATCTCCAAACAGTAACCGCGCGATTTGTCCGTACCCAGCATTAGGGCCGCCGTCTCGATCGCCTGTTCTATCACCGGGATCTGGCTCTTGTAGACCTTGAAATAGATCAGTTCCGACGGCTCCTCTTCCCTTCCCGTCAGTTCCTTCTCCACCGCCCGCCTGAAGTCTTCCTTCGGCAGCGCTCTAGCCTTGTGCAACCAGGTTGCACAATCGAAGTGCTGACCGTCTCTGCGTGCGATCTTTGCCAGCTCCAGCCCCTTCGTCCATCCCACTTCCTTCAGGTCCTTCCGCGCCTGCGGCGGCAGATGCTCGTGGATCGACATCAGGTAGTACGCCTTCCTCCGCGATTCCGAGAACCGCCGCGCTAGGAACTCGTCAAACGACTTCAGATTCTCCAGCCTCCAGTACTGTCCCGCCCGCACCTCGCATAGATACCTGCCGAGATCGACGAAGCGGGTGTCGCGCTCAATTTCTTTCTGCTTTTCCCAGGTCAGGATCTCGTCGATCTTGGTGAGGACAAACATTGCGCGCTTGCGATTGAGCTGGGGCGGCATCGGCGGAGACCTAGTAAACAAGCTCGTTAAACAGACCAAGATCGACTCCTGGCTTGCGTACAAGTCCGGCTTCGACCAGGTCGGGCTTGTCGAGGCAGAGCCCGATGAAGGGGCAGGTCGTGCACGGGTTTTGCGGGAAGCGGATGCCACTGTGTGGCAGGAACAGGCCAGACTCGATCCGTCGGACTGTGTCATCGACCAGAGTTGCAAATTCCTGCCGCTGTTCCTCGGTAATCGTGGCACGCAGATACTGGATCTCAACCAGCCGCTTGCGCACGAAAACAATCTGGGCGACTTCGTCGATCCCGGTCATCCACGAATAGCAAACGAGCTGCGGATCAAGCGCTGAAATGCCGAGCGGCTCTTCTGGATATCGTGCAGAGCTAGTCTTCCATTCCAGAACGCATGGCGTGCCGTCCAGTTCACCAATGGCATCGATGTAGGAGACGAAGTTGTTGCCAGAGCCGAGTGTGCGATTGAACTGGACCTGCTGGGTTGAACGAGGGCGGCGAATGCGAACGCGACCGTCCTGAGCGAAGCGCTCAAGCAACTGGATGCCTTGTTGCAGCATCCGGTCCCAGGTGTCGTTGCCGGAGTAGGTCATGCCCATGTCCTTGCACACGCCCCGCTCGAACAGCACAGCCGCCGGATCTTCACGGCGAAAAAGGGCGGCGAGTGCCTGTTCGAAGGCTCGGCCGAAAAGCATGGCGGCACGAGTGTCTTTTTCCTGCCATCCGTCAAGGTAGCGGTGCCGGTAACGGCGCGGACAGCCAAGATATTGGCTAATCTGCGTGTAAGAGTAGATCATCGGGACGCCTCCTCGGGGTTGGAGCGAGAAGCGCTCGAAACCAGAGACGCGGACAGTTCTTCCCACTGGCTAGCTGGGGCGAAGCCGTCGAGATTGATTAGCAAAATGCCGTTGAGCACGGTGTGACTGATCTTGACGACACCGCGCAGCCCGGGCAACGCCTTCTCATCGACCTGTTCGTGGGCCAGAAGTTCCGGGTCATAGAGAAAATCCCGCAGGAACCAGCCGAGCTTCCACATCGCCTTCTGGGTGCAGTAGAGCCGACCCACGATGGACTGCCCGGCTAGAGTGCGGGGTTCGAGAACGGAGAGTCGGAGGACGTAGAACGGTTTGTGGGCATGCCAGCGGAACTGGGCGCCATCGACGCGAACCAGGAAGACCCCGTCGGGAATCTCCGGACGGGAATCGCGGGCAGTTTCGGCGAGGCCAGGGACTTGGCGTTTCATGCGACCACCTCCTGTTTCGGCGACGCGTAGCTGTTGAGTTGGCAGACGAGGGCATTGCGGTCCTTCTCGGCCCAGTCGGCCAGTTGCTGGACGAAGTTCTCAACCTGTTCCCTGCTGGCCTCTCGGAGCGTCTTCGTGCCGCAGAAGTCGACGGCATAGGCCTTGACGAGTTCGGGATCGAGCTTGTGCTGGCGGATGATCTGGCAGAGGCGGTCCCGCAACTTGGGGCCAGCGCCGTTCCCGTTTCCATTCGCCTTTTGGGCAGGAAGCTTTTCGACCGAACTCGGAATTGTTCCGATTTCCTCGACCGAGCAGATGCCGATGCCGTAGGCCTTGCGGAGGGCGCGATTGACGGCCCGTGTCTCGGCCACGCGGATCTCGGCCCCGCGGACGAGGGACGAAACGTTGGATGGGTCTGCATCGCCGTAGCCGACAAAGCCGGAGGAGCCCTTGGACGGAAAAACCGTCGCCTTAAGGACGAACCGATTCGCCCCCGAATCGCAGAGCGAATCGACGGCTTCAACATGAATGCCGCTACATCTCTTGCGCCGCGCCAGCCGCAGCAGCCCCGTGTGCGTTACGTACCAGTTGCCGTTAATGATCTGGAGTTCGCCCGCCTTAAAGGAAAACTGGAAGTCTCTTGTGATGGACGCGAGAAGATCAATGGCACGGCGTGAGAAGGGCGCAGTTCCCCTGGCAAGTCGAACATTTTCCCGAAGTAACCTCTTAAAATTTGAAACCGATCTGGTGTCCGATTTGGAAAGTTTCATCAGGCCTCCTGTGTTATCTATTGATAACATACATCACACTGTTAACTTTGTCAAATGGTGTTGCCCGGCGATTACGCAAACAGCTATATTTCGAGTGTGGCCAAGACTGAATTCATCGCTTTTCGGGTTTCTCCGGAACTCAAGCGTGAGCTCCAGCGCATAGCGCTTGACGAGCAGAGGGCTCTGTCTCAGGTTTGCGAGATGTTCCTGTACGAAGGTGTTGAGGGCTCCAAGAAGGAAGGACCCAAGTTCATGCAGCGCCTGGTCGCCAAGCAGAAGGCCAGGGCCAAAGACTCCTGACCTAACCGCGGCCTGCACCTAGCCTTGGTAGCTGCCTTCCGCCCCTTTTGAAACAACCTCTCCTCGTTCGTTCACCACGACGGAAGTCACGGGGCGCAGCGGAATGCTGAGTTGATAGCGGGTGTGCTTGCGCTCCCCGGTCCGTGTCAGCGCACCCTTGGCTACCAGTTCGACAAGATCGCGAGTCGCGGTCGCCGGGGACGCGCCCGTGATGGTGGCGTACTTGCCAGCATTTAGGCCCCCCGCAAAGCCTTCGGGGCCTTCTCGCAACATGCGGAGCAGCGCTTTCTCTTGACGCTGATTTAGCTGACCGCGCAGGCGATCGAGCAGCCTTGCCTTGTCGATCAAGAACTCGACGAGGGCAGTGGTGCGCAGTTGCGCTTCAATCGCCACTCCTGCAAACCAAGCTAGCCAGACGGAAATTTCGTTTTGCTTGTTCGCCGCTTCGAGCACCTCGTAGTAACTCTTGCGCTTGGCAAGGATCGTGGCCGCCAACGCCGTCAGTGTTGGCTGGCCAAGGCTTTGTGCCAGGGATTTTTCTGCAAGGGCGCGGCCAATTCGACCGTTGCCGTCTTCCAGGGGATGGATGCACTCGAAATAAAGATGCACTATCCCCGCCCTTGTCAATGCCGGCAGAGGCTCGGCATTGCCCGGTCCAGTCCGGTTGAACCAGGCGATGAACCTCTCCATCTCTGACTCTACCTGCGATGACGGCGGTGCTTCGAAGTGCACCTTGGGCTCATGAATTGCCCCTGAGACCACCTGCATCGGCTCACCACTGGTTCGGTAGCGTCCGACATCTTTGAGATCACGCGTGCCCCTGACGAGCATCCGATGCCACGCGAACAAGATCTCGCCCGAAAGCGGCACCGAGAACGAGCGGTAGAGATCGACCATCATCTCGGCCATGCCCTGTTCCGCTGGTCCGACGCGCCGGTTGTCTGTCGCCAACCCGAACTGTCGGCGGATCGAGGATTGCACGCTGGCGCGATCCAGAATCTCGCCTTCGATCTCTGCCGTGGTCACGGCCTCGGTGCTGATGGCCTCGATGGTTATCTGGCTGCGCTCTTCGCCGTCCAGATGCTTGACTGCCCCCATGAGGGTACCGGCCCCGATCAGAAACCGTTGCTCGGCTTGTTCCAGACGAGACCTGTCCCAGGTGAACTTGGGCCAGTCGGGTTTCTGCCAGTTCCAGCGCATGAGCGATAGAAGGACGCGCTATCGCTCATAATATATTGATTTATGAGTGATGGCAAGTCACGAGTCCAAAAGAACTTACCATCCGGCGCGAGTTTCGTACGGTCCCGGAGAACTGATCTCAGGGCTAATCGGAACCGGTTTCCCAGGGTAGCGGGATAGGCGATGCCGGCTTCGGGAGTGGAGGGTGGCAGGGCGCAGGAGGCGCTCGTGGTTGGGTGAACCGACCGTCCCCTGGTGCGAAAGACCTTTTTGGCGTTGACTCTGTGACGCGACTGGAGCTAGACTTTCGGTTGTCGGTATGAGTACAGACCGATTTGTCCACGTATCTAATACGTGCGGCAGTGTGTATATCTGCAAATCTCGCGGACGAATCTAGAAACCTGAAACTGTCTCCATCGTAATTCCGCAAATGAGCCGTATTGTGGGAAAACGGTGCCGCTCGCTGCGCGTTTGGGGGGCGGCATCTGCCGGGGAGAAAACCATGACGACTTCTAGGATTTCCGTGTCTTCCCCAATTGTGAGCGCTGTGCTGCCGGACGGGGACCAGCTCGAGTTGATCCGCAGCGATAAGAATTCTACCCTCCTCCTGCGCTGGAGTGGCGGTCGCGCCTCCACGTGCCGGGAATTCCAGTTAGGCCGGCGTCGGTTCACTCCGGTGAAAATCGGTGATGCTCTCCCGAGCGAGATCAGACTTGCAACCGGCGTTTCCGACTATAAATCGGCTGCGAAGCTCTTTAACAGCATCGCCGGTGTTTTCCAATCAATGTGCGGATTGGAGCGCAACAATGCTGAAATGGCAACTTGCTTTGCCTTTGCGACCCACTTCGCGGAGTGCCGGGATCCTGCACCCCGCGCGATCCTGACCGGGACGGACACGTGGGATGTTTTGCAGTTCCTTAGCCTGTTGGGTTGCTTCTGCCGGCATGCAATCCCGGCAGCTCTTTTCGAACCTGCGGGCCATTGGAATCTGCCGGCGGGCTGTTCACCAACGTTTGTCATTAGTGGTCCAATTCGGTTCAGTGCTCGCCTCAGATTTCTGGATGCAACCCAGTGTCATGGATTTGGGATGGCACGATCTGGACGAATTGTGAACAGGCCGTTTTCCGCAGTGATTCTGGAGAGTGACCGCGAACTGGACTGCGCGGTTCCGAACACGTTCTGCCGAATAAACGCGACGCCGCAGATCCGGCCGCCGCTCCTTGACACAAAAGCGTTGGGGAAGATCGCGGGGGATTTCCAGCCTCAATTGCTGATGTATCGGCTGAAGAACCGCTCGCGCGTCGCCAGTGCGACTTTCGATCCCGGCAGTTTAAGTGGGGCCACTCGCGCTCTGGCATCTGTCCTCGGCTCTTGCTTTCCTGACAGCGCGGAACTGCAGATGCGTGTCGTGAGGCTCCTGGAGCCGCGAGACGAGGAGCGCCGCCTCGATCATGCCCGATGTGAATCGGCGGTCGTTCTCGAAGCGCTATTGATCGCATGCCATGAAGGACGTGCAAGTGCGCATGTTGGAGGAATCGCGGAGCTCGCGAACGGAATCCTGGATCTTCGCGGCGACGGGTACAGTCTGAAGGCTCGCAGGGTGGGCAGTATCCTCCGTTCTTTTTCGCTCGCACAGCGTCGCGATAGCCGAGGCTATGGATTCTTGCTCTCGACTGAGTGTAAACAGCGAATCCACCAGCTTGCTCGCTCCCTGGACGTTCCTTTTTTTCGAGGGCAGATCGACAAATGCGATATGTGCAAGAAACTTTCGGCTGACCCGCTATGAGCGGGCGTCATGAATGTTGTGTACGTAGTGCATGTTTTGCTGCATAAATTAAGCGTTGGAAAGCGGCCTGCTGATGCCAAACGGGAAAAAGATCGAGATCATTCGCCGGATCCAAACCGCTGGGTATCTTTGCGAGATCGATAAAACTTCCAACCTCAATCTTCCAAAGCTGAAGATTGAGAATAATCCCTTCCACAGCTTCGCCTTCGATTTCTGTGGTGGGATGGGAGTCATCCTCGAACTGCGGATAACCTCAGATCGGGCTGTACAAATTCAGGATTTCGGGGACCTCGAACTTCTGGGGCAACCGTGCAACGTGGACTGGTGGACAGGTGAGAAATCAGAAGTCTACAAATTCTATCAGGGCCCAGAGTTCCCTCGTGACGTCGTTCTCAATCACCGTATAGGTTTGAAAGTGAAGCCTGGGCAGCCATTGGTGGGCTTTCTCTTGGGACGCTCAGTAACCCGTATCCCTTCCATGTACTCTCACGGTTTCAAATTGTCGTTGGAGTTTTCGATTCTGGATGGATTTGACAACCCGCACACCGCCCAATTGCTCGTGCAGGTGGATGAAAATCTGTGCTCCAATATTCGGCGACCAATCCGAAGTGGACTGTTCGGAACTCGCGCCGGAAACAAGTCCGTTCTGGTAGATGGAGCGGAACACTTTGCCCCAAGGAGGGAACAAGTCGACACACGTGTGTCTGGGGCCGACCCTGCCGAACCACAGCTGGGTGGAACTCCAACGCCGCGGGCGTAAGTCCGCCGCAAGGGCCACCGGCAGCTTTTGCCTCACAGGAATGGCCCGAAAACGAGAACCATAGACCCGAGACTGGCGATCACGACAAGGACGCAGCAACGGCGAGCGCAGTCCCCGAAAGTGTCATCCCGGAGAATGGGAAAATAGTAGCTTAGCCGCAAGAAACTGTTGCGAGGTCCCGACCCGCCGGAAGGGCGTTCGCGACGTTTCGGCCGAAGCAGTCTTCGCATTTTGCGTTCTCGCGTTCTCCTTCCGAATGCCGCGGACGCTTGTGACAGAAACCTACGCAAGGAACAATGTTGCTACGCCATGTTCATCATTTTCGCGAGCGCCACCGAAATCAAGGAAGTCTGGATGCTGGTCACGCAGGCTGGCCCCCTGGCCATAGTGTTCGGGCCCGCGACTGGCGAGGCACTCCGAAACTTGGAAACAGTTACCCGTGTCCTCCGCCGAGTTCGCGCACGATGCTGCCGACAAATGCTTTGGCGTCGCCAAACAGCATCAGGGTGTTATCGAGATAGTAGAGCGGGTTATCAATGCCCGCGAAGCCCGGATTCATGCTGCGCTTGATGACCATCACGGTGTGAGCCTTGTCCACGTCGAGGATCGGCATTCCGTAGATAGGGCTCGTAGCGTCGGAGCGGGCGGCAGGGTTGGTAACATCGTTGGCGCCAATGACCAGGGCGACATCGGTCTGCGGAAAGTCGCCATTGATTTCGTCCATCTCAATCAGACGGTCATAGGGAATATCGGCTTCGGCCAGCAGCACATTCATGTGGCCCGGCATGCGTCCGGCGACGGGGTGAATGGCGAAGCGCACGTCCACGCCGCGCTTGCTCAGGCCATCGTAAAGTTCGCGCACTTTGTGTTGCGCCTGGGCCACGGCCATGCCGTATCCGGGAACTACGATGACACGGTTCGCGGCGGAAAGGATGGCTGCGGCTTCTTCCGGGGTCGCGCTGCGAACGGGTTTCGCTTCTTCTCCCGCAGCGTGCGAAGTTTGCACCTGGCCAAAGGCTCCGAACAATACGTTGGTGAAGGAGCGGTTCATAGCCTTCGACATGATGATGGAGAGGATGAGGCCCGACGATCCGTCGAGCGCGCCCGCGATGATGAGCAGCTTGCTGTTGAGCACGAAGCCCATGGCCGCCGCCGACAGTCCGGCATAACCGTTCAATAACGAAATGACGGTCGGCATGTCCGCGCCGCCGATGGGAATGATCAGCAGCACGCCGAACGCCAGCGCGATCAGGATCATGAATGGGAACAGAGAATGCGCTCCCGGATTCCGCACCAGAGATACGGCGATCGCCAGCGCGCAGGCGAGCAGCGCAAAGTTGACCAGGTTCTGGCCTTTGTAAGTGAGCGGCCGTTGCGGCAGAATTTCCTGCAGCTTGCCGGCAGCCATCAAGCTGCCAGTTACGGTCAAGCCGCCAAGAATGACTTCCAGCGACAACACCGCCATCATGAATGGCGAGATATCGGGCGAGCGCAGGTAAAACTCCGCCGAACCGACCAGGGTTACGCAGAGCGCGCCAAACGCGTGACTGAGCGCGGTTCGCTGCGGAACTGCCGTCATCGCCACTCGCCCGAGCGGTATGCCGATGATGGTGCCAAGCACCAGCCCAATGGCGATCAACCGGTAGTCCACAATGCCGTGGTGCAGCAGCGTGCCGCAGATCGCCAGCAGCATGCCAATTTCGCCCGCCCAGATGCCGTGGCGGGCCGTGGTCGGAGAACTCATCCACTTCAGCGAGAAAATAAACAGCACGCTCGCGATGAGATAGACGAGTTCGATGACGATTTGGGACCCTGCCAGTTCGGGCGCCATTATTTGGCCACCGGTTTGGCCGCGGGACGGCTGGTTTTGAACATCTTCAACATGCGGTCGGTGATGAAGAAGCCGCCGACGATATTGCTGGTGGCGGCGATCACGGCGATGAATCCGAAGACGGCGGAGAGCGTGCTCTTGTGCTCGCCCACCAGCACGATCGCGCCCACCACCGCGATCGCATCCAAGGCATTGGTGAGCGACATCAACGGAGTGTGCAGCAGGGGCGAGACCCGCCGGATGACTTCAAATCCGATGAATCCAGCGAGCACAAAAATAAAAAGTGCATTGATCAGGTTCGAACTACTGTTCATCTTTTCTCCGTTTGGGTCTCCTGCGTCCGATCTGCATCTGCCTTAGCGAGACGGTCGTCCTTTCACGGGTTGACGCAGCACTGTCTTCAACTTGCTTGGCGCTGTCTTTCGCGGGTCGCCAAGATAGATCTCATGGTGCTTGCCATTGGAGACGAGTCCATTCTACGGGAGATATGCGTTGTGGAGTCTTGCGAGCACCGGGGCTTCGTCAGCATAGGAGCCAATGTGCATGATCTGTGCCGATCGCCCCTCTTTTAGGACCTCTTCCCTAAGAAGCGAAAGCCCGGGAATGGGCTTCTTGACGCGCACCGTCTCCATGGCCTTGGCTATCAGCGCTGGTGTAATCCATCCCGGCTGCATAATCATCATCGTCCAACGCCACTCATCCTTGGTTCCACTTGCAAAAACGGACATGTCATCTGCCCACCAAAGCCCTTCGAGAGGGGGAACCACATAGTCCTTGTCCAGTTCTTTCTTGCTAATGAATTTGAGCGTGTACGAAACCGCATATAGCGCTTCTATTGCTTCCTTATACTCTCTTGACACGTTCGGGTCGCCACAGCCATCAATCGCCAAATAGCGCATTGGCGGCACATCGACAATGGAAAAATCTCTTGCTGAAGGCGCATAGAGATGTTTGAGTTCTTTTCGAAAATCCCTTTTTTTCATCTCTTTCTCTATTGGTTTGATAGTTTCATTCTAGCCAAACTTTACTCGCCGAAACGCACGTCAGTCTCGCTGGGTCATCCTTGCTTGACCAGCGCGGGCAAAGCAAAGAACTCGCGCACCCGAGCTTGCACAATCTCACCGCCGCGGGTAAGCAGAGTCTCGCGAACAATTTCATCTTCGAGGTTCAGATTCAACTTTTGATCTTTGATCAGGTGAGTGATGAACGCAGTGACATTGCGGGCGTACATCATGCTGGCGTGATAAGGCACGCCGGTAGCCACGTTGATCGCTCCGATGATGGTCACGCCGTGCTTGACGACGCTCTTGCCGGTCTCGGTGATCTCGCAGTTGCCGCCACGTTCGGAGGCGAGATCGAGGATCACCGAACCCGGCGCCATTCCCTTCACCATGTCTTCGGTCACCAGCACCGGCGATTTTTTCCCCGGAATCACTGCCGCGGTGATCACCACATCGCTTTCCTGCACCGCTTTTCCGAGCAACTCACGCTGACGGCGGTAGAAGTCTTCATCCTGCGCCCGAGCATATCCGCGCGCGTCCTGCGCGTCTTTGGCCTCGATGGGAAGCTCGACGAAACGGCCGCCCAGACTCTGCACCTGCTCCTTCGCCGCCGGCCTTAAATCGTACGCGGAAGTCACCGCTCCCAAGCGGCGCGAGGTCGCGATCGCTTGCAGTCCGGCAACGCCGCAGCCAATCACGAACACGCGGGCGGGCGTGATCGTTCCCGCCGCGGTTGTAAGCATAGGAAAGAAGCGCGGGTGGTGGTCGGCGGCCATCAGAACCGCCTTGTATCCGCAAACGGTTCCCATCGAGGACAGCGCGTCCATGCTTTGGGCGCGGGTTGTCCGGGGCATCAACTCCACCGAGAACGCGGTGACGCCGGCGTGGGCGATCTCCTCGACCACGTCCGCCGAACCGAACGGACGCAGAAATCCGACCAGTATCTGATCGCGGCGATAGAGCGGCACATCCTGTTTGCCGGTAATGTCGTTGGATCCGTAGCAAAGAATCTGCACGACAATGTCCGCGGCGGCAAACACGGAGGCGCGGTCGGCGACGATCTTCGCCCCTTTGTCGGCATATTGGGAATCGGGATAGCCGGCGTCGATGCCAGCGCCGGATTGTACTTGGACTTCAAATCCCGCTTTGGTCAGCGTCGGGAGGACGGCCGGTACAAGCGCGACCCGCCGCTCCCCCGGATAAATTTCTTTCGGCACACCGATGATCACAAGGCCCTGCCTGTCTGGCGATTCCGTATCGCGATTCCTAAGATTCGGACCGCCCGGCTCGCATCACACGCTCTCGCGGGCAACATCCCACGAACTGAGGATTCTAGTTGAGTGGGTGGGCGCGCGCAACAAGGGGTCGGGTGTCAGTCTTAGGTGTTAGGGAAACTCTGATTAACTACCATCGAAAACCTTGAACCACAGGGTACACAGGGGTGCACGGAGGAACCCGGGGTACTTAATCAGACTTTCCTTAGGTGTCAGGACTTTGTTTTCCTGAGACCTGAGACCTAACATCTGAGACCTAGCTTCAGTTCGTCGCCATCAATGGAAGCGGCGATGTCAGCGCAGTTCTGCACGATCCAATTGGCGCCGGCGTCTTCGAGGTCGCGGCGGGCCATCGTCGTCAAAAATGCAATCACTCTCGCGCCCGCAGCCTTTCCGGCGCGAATTCCGGCCGGCACATCTTCCACCACGACGCAATCGGAGGCCGCAAACCCAAGTTTCGCCGCGGCCTTCACGTAAGGCTCGGGATCGGGCTTGCCGATCTTCACGTCGCTCGACGTAATCATGTTCTTTGGAATGGGCAGGCCCGCGGCTCGCAAACGCACTTCAGCCAACGGGCGCGTGCATGAGGTCGCAATGGTCCAGCGTTCCGGAGGCAGAATGTTCAGCAGTTCCCGCGCTCCCGGCAGCAGGATTACACCATCGAGGTCCGCGATTTCCCGGCGTTCGACTTCGCGATCTTCGTGGTCAATATCAATATCGACGCCGGGCAAAAGCTCGCGGATGGTGGTTCGACTCGGCCGCCCGTGCGCCATGCGAACCACGGCCTCTGGATCGAGGTCACGTTCAACCGCCCAGCGATGCCACACCCGCGACACTGCGGGAGTGGAGTCGATCAACACACCGTCCAAGTCAAACAGCAGGGCACTGCAGCGGATTGCGATCATCTCTTCTACTTTACATTGCCAGCGGAAATAGATCAGCGCGGGTCGCCGGTAGATTCAAAACTGACTCCGCCCACAGCCGTCCCCGACGCCAGCAGGTTGCGAATCTTCTCGCGGTTCGGCCCGGCGCGGTGGATGGCTTCCGCCAGGCTGCCGAGCGCTTGCTCGATCGGCGTACCTTCCGGCAGGCGGAAGATCCAGGGAATATTGGTCGTGGTCAGAGCGCGGTCGGAAGAAATGGCGACCACGGGAATAAACGACTTCACCGCGATTTGTTCCGCCAAGTGACTGGAAGGGCGGTCGAGCGCGATCAAGGCCAGAGCATGATCTTGATAGACCGCCTTGACCAGTTCGTCGGAAGCCTTTCCCCAGGAAAGCTGCGAGGGAATCGCAATCAGAGATATGGTAGCTCCTGATATAGCCCGGCCTTTGCCGTTGATCGTACTTAGTAAGTGGGCCATCTCGGCAGAGTGGACGATTTCATCGGCGTGCGGCCCGAAGACGCCGATCTGCAGGTTGCCGGTTTTTTCGTCGGCCAGCGCCGGTCCCGCGTACTGAACTCCGTCCTCTCCTACGCGCGCATACGGCTTCTCCATGGTGATGCGGCGGTACTCGACGCTTCCGTTATGCACGTGGGCAAGAAAGAGCGGAGCGATGTTCTTGCAATTCGGATCGAAAACCATGTCGCCGGTCACACCCTTATGGTTCTCGATCCCGGTCAGCGCGTCGCGAATCCGGCCCTTGTTCAATCCCGCGCGGCAGATCGAATCCAGCAGAATCTGCATCGCATCGTAAGCCAGAGCGGCGAAGTGATCCGGCTTCTCGTGGAAGCGCGCCTCGTAGCGGGCGTTGAAGTCGAGCCAGCGCGGGTCTGTGCGGGTGGGATCGTAGGGAAAGACTGCCTCGAAGCCTTCGGCGGCGGGTCCGGCCAGCTTGACCAGTTCATCGCCACTAGTTCCGGAAATTGTCCGGTGGCTGCCAAAAACGCGCTGCTTCATTCCCAGTTCGCGCATCTGCCGCAAGATCATTGCGGCGGGGCCAACATCGGTCCAGAGCACGATCGCGTCCACGCGCGAATCTTCGATCACCTGAAGCTGGCGCCGGAAGTCGGTGTCGCCGGGCATGAATTTCTGCTCGATCACCACTGGGTGGCCGAGCCGGCGCGATGCGTCGCGGAACTTGATAACTCCAAAACGGCCGTAGCGATCGTTCACCCGCAAAATCGCGACCCGCTTCAGGCCGAGCTCAGTGTAAATGTGGCGCGTCAGCGTGTAGCCCTGCACGCGGTCATCCTGGAGGTCGGTGAAGTACCAGGGGACGGCGGTTTCGGGGATGGTGGGATCGGTGGACGCGCTGTTCACCAGCGGAGTTTCGGCTTTCAGCGTCAGGCGAAGGGCGATGTGCGTGGATTCCGAACTAATGGAGCCGAGCATTGCCCAAACCTTGTCGTCATAGATCATCCTGACCGCTTCGTTCGAGGCAGCTCCCCAAATGGCGGAATCTTTTGCAATGCCCGCCGCGGCGCTGCTGTTCTGCCAGTTGTTATAGTCGTTGTGGGTCACCAGGCGGAAAGGCTTGCCGCAGTAACCCCCGGCAGCGTTCGCTTCGTCAACCGCCATGTTTGCGCCGTTCAGCATGCGATTGCCGAGCACTTGGTCGGGGTGGTCGTAGAGCGGCGCCAGGACGCCGATACGAACCTCATTCACGTCCTTGAGGTCGGGGTCGGAGATGTCGCGAGCCGCACCGTTGTACTCGATAAGGTCCTGATAGAACTCGAAGTAAGGAGTGGTGTATTTTGAGAACGGCCGCAAGTCCTCGGGCGCGCCGGTGTAGGGTTTCAAGGAGCGGGGCGCGGGCCGGCCCGGAGGATTGCTTCTGCAGCCACACGGCGAGGGCGTCTGGGCCAGCGCCGCTGACGCCAGCACCGCGACCAGGGTGGCGCAGCGCTTTAGTGTGTGCCTGAGAACTCCTTTTCGGACAGTCTGGTGGAACCAAGCACAGGAGAATGCAGCCCCGGAGGGGCGACCTAGCTTAGCCCAGCACTTCAGCGCTGGGTAAAATCGGAGAATTGACTCAAGTCCCGGAGGGACGACCGAGTTCTCACGCACACTCTTTAGCGCTGCGATAAGGCGCTTTTTCCCATCTGCGGCTTTAGCCGCTGAGGTCAGCCATCCGACTTTGTCCGCACCCTCTCTCGACATGGTTTCTACTCCCCGGACGATGCGCGGCGAAACATGGCGATCGCTTCGATTTCAACCAGTAAGTCCGGGCGGCAGAGAATCGCCTGGATTCCGGTCGAAGCCGGCAGAGGGTTGAGACCTTGCTCTTGGTAGAACGCCGTGCGTTCTTCGTTGAAGGCCTGATAGTCGCGCTCGATGTCGCGGAGATAGCACGTCGTCCGTACGATGTCATGCCAAGTAGCGCCTTCGGAAGCGAGCAGCCCGGTGATGTTATCGAAGGTGCGCCGCGTCTGGGCGCGAAGGTCGCCGGCGTGGACCGTCTTGCCCTCGTCGTCGATGCTGGCGGTGCCCGAAATCAGCAGGATGACAAGTCCATTCAGATCGATCCTCATCCCACGAGAAAACGCGCTGCCATAAGCGTAGGCCTCGTTCAACACTTTGTGGTTGGTCATGGCCCGTTTTGTGACCGGACCGGTGGTAACTTCCGCGAGTAGCTCTGCGACGTCCATTGGATTACTCCTTAAGAAATTCATTTCTTCTCACTTGGCGATTGAACTCGAATCGCTTCCGCACTTTCCTTCGAACCATGTTGCCGAATGCCGTGGCTCAAGCCCTTGGCGGTCGCTACCCACAGGTCGTCTCCCTGGAAGTCGACCCCGAGGATGTAGTTATGCGCGGGCGCGCTTTCGACTGCCACCTGCTTGACGCTGCCTGCAGCGTCACGAACCAGCATCTCCGGCTTGTGGGTGTCGAGCGCAGGCCGATAGACGGCCCAGTTTGCGCCGTCGTAGTAAGCCAGTCCTTTGTCGGTTGAGAACCACGCGCGATTGCCATCCACGGCCTTAATCTGGTTGAGAAAGTTACTCGGCAGACCACTGTCTTTCTGCAGGAAGTTATGCCAGTATCGGCCATCGTAACGGCTGGCGCCGAAGTAAGTCCCGACCCAGAGGATCTTGTCAACATAGCTGACCGATGTCGTAATCTCGTGAATCAGCCCCTGGTCCTTCATCAACACCAACTCGGTTTCGCCGTCGGGGTCGTCGTAGTTCTTCCAGTGCTCGGTCTTGACGTCGTATTCGAGCACCCCGCCGCCCCACACCGCGTAGTAAACCTTGTCTTCCGCGGGACTGACGCTATAGGTCCAGATCTCGAACATCGGAGTGTTGCGTTCGTTAAACAGCGCCCATTGGCCGGTGCGCGTATTCAGACGGCTGGCCCCGGCGGCGGTTGCGGTCCAGACAAAATCGCCCTGCACGCCGACTCCGTACACGATGTCGTTGCTCAAACCAGAGTTCAACTGCGTGAAGTTATCGATACGACCGGCGGAGACGCGGCTCAGCCCGCCCATCGTGCCCACCCACAGGTCGCCGCTGCGTTTGTCGAGCGCGAGCGAGAGCACGGCTCGGTGAGCGAGACCATCGACTGGGCGAAATACTTTCCATGTGCCGTTTTCGTACAGGCCAAGCCCATTCTCGGTGCCCGCCCAGATGCGATTTCCGTCGACTAAGACGCAGAAAACGTGGTTGTCGGGCAGGCCGTTGGCGGTAGTGAAGTTCTCCCAGCGGAAGCGGGGCAGGGCAAGATCCTGGGCAGCCGCAAGGGAAGCCGCGACTGAAACCACCAGGATCGCGGCCAGCGTCGCAACGAATGCTCTCGGCTTCATCTTCATAACGTTTTCAAATACTCGACAAGATCGTTCAATCCGTCTTTTGTAAGATCGTTGCTCACGCCGTGTGTATCTTTCGGATTGAACACGGTCCAGATTTCTTCGAGCGAGCGCGCCGACCCATCATGCAGATAGGGCGCGGAGTAAGCGACATTGCGGAGGTGAGGCACATCGAGGACGGGCGACCGATCGGTGGACTTACCCGTGCCAACGTCAAGTTGCTTCTGGTTCGTAAACTTAGGGCCGCTGTGGCAATAGGTGCACTGGTTAGCCTGAGGAATGGGCTTGCCGTTCTTATAGGTCGTCCTCTCGAAGATCGCCTTGCCACGCTCCTGCGCCGCGGTTAGCTCTCCGTTGGCCAGGCGATAACGATTCGGGCGATAGGGGAGCGAGTAAACAAAAGTTACCAGGTCGGTGAGTTCGTGATCGGTAAAACTCTGCGAACGGAAGAAAAACTTTTCAGTGCGCGGGCCGCATTCGGTCGGCATGTCAGGATTGCCGCCGTTCCACTTGAAGGGCTCGGTGCCGGAAAGATCTTCGAGTGAGCGATTGTCGACAATGTCTTTGCCGAAGCCGTCGGGCTCCAGGTCCCACTGGAGGCCGTCGATGGTCGAATCCAAATGACAATTGGAGCAGCCGAACTGCCCCTGAAAGGCGTAGTCGGCCGTGAAAAACAGGCGTTCTCCGCGGCGGAGTGCATTGATGGTTTTCGGGCCGCCGAGCTCGATGGTCGAAACAATTCTTTCGGATGACGTGTCGATGACGGCGATGTTGTCGTCAAGCCGGTTCGCCACATAGAGCCGCTTGCCATCCTTCGACAGTAAAATGCCGCGGGGATTGTGCCCGACGGGAATCCTTGCCACTACATAGTTGGCCGAGGCCGAGAGATCGTTGACGAAGGACTCGTGCCGGGAGTGCACGAAGTCTAGAAGCCGCGCGACATCGATGACGGTTACGCTCTCCGATGCGGCCGTGGTTACAAATATCTTCGACTTATCCGGCGTGATAACTACTCCCCATGGCAGCGAGTAATAGCGGTCGAGTTCGTCGATTGGGACTTGGACCGTTCCGCCTACGTCGTCGCCGAACAGCGTGAGCGAATTGCCGAACACCCAACCATGCTCGACATGGGCTAGGGGAACCAGATTCTTGGGACGAAGCTGTGCGGCCACGCCGAGCTTTCCGTCCGCCGACAGCGCAACGTGGAACACGCCCGCCACGTTGTGCATCGGCTTGCGCTCGACCACCGTCTGCCGCTCGGTGTCGATGACGGTGATCTCTGAATTCGGTGGGGTTCGAAACGCTCCTGGATTCAGATAAATGTGCGTGCCGTAGATGAACTTGCCGTCGGGCGACAGCGTTAGATAGCTTGCCCCGCGGCCCGCGAGGAGGCGCTTTGTCTCCTGCCCCGTCTTCACGTCGATCACGGAAATGTCGCTGCTCAGTCGGTTGGCGACGTAGAGCGTGTCGCCCGTCCGGTCGATGACGATGCCAGCGGGTTCGAATCCGGTGGGCAGCGTCCGCGTCACTTTCAGCGTGGCCGCGTCGACGACCGACACCGTATCGTCGGTGGAATTGGTCACGTAGATGTGCGTGCCGTGCGGCGATAACGTAATGCCACGCGGCGCACGGCCAAGAGGCACGACCGTCACAACCTTGCCCGATTCGAGATCCACAACGCGTAGCTCGTCGCTGGCCTGGCAAACAACGTAGAGCTGGCGTCCGTCCGGCGAGAGTAGTATTTCCAACGGCGACAGGTAGCGCTCGCCGATTTCAGACTTAGACCGCGCTGATGCAAGCTTGGCCGTAGACGCCAGCATCATTAGTGCGAGAATTACAGCCACAGTTACCGCTAACAAGGGAGCGATACTCGCAACCGACCTTGCCTTGCCGCGCAGTGTGGTCGCCAGTCGCATCTACGGCTCCTCCACCGTGAGCACGCGATCCACGGCCAGATTTTCCAGAACCTGCTCCTGCCCGCTGGGCCAGTGGATGGTGAGTTTGTCGGCCTTCGTCGCACTGCCCAGGCCAAAATGGACGCGACCGTCGTCTTGCGAGAGATAGCCCGATCCGGCAATGCGTTCGGCGATCTGCTTGCGTCCCCCGGACTGCAACTCCAGATGCGCGCCAATTCCATCGCGATTACTCTTCTTCCCTCTCAGCTTCACGGTCAGCCAATGGTTGGCGTTCTGAGTGACATTGTGCAGCAACGTACCGGGCGCGCCGAGGTTCACGACGAACGCGTCGATTTTTCCGTCATTATCGTAGTCGGCAAAGCAGGCTCCACGCGACACCGTCTTTACGTCGAGCGCCGGACCCGCCTCGCGTGAAACGTCGGCGAACTTCCCGTTGCCCAGCCCGCGAAACAGGGACTGCTCCTGCGGAACCAGGTGGATCAACCCGCCGTGAAAGATCAGAATGTCGAGCCAGCCGTCATTATCGAAGTCGTAAACGCCCGAACCCCAACTGGTGTATTGCGCCGTGGCTTGCGAAATTCCCGAACTCGGCCCGATATCTTCGAAGCCCTTCTTTCCCGTGTTATGCATCAGGCGGTTGTACTTCGAGTCGGTCACCCAAAGATCCATGCGCCCGTCACCCTCGATGTCGGCGAACACCGGGCCCATGGCCGAAGTGTTCTCCCCGTTCTGCCCGTAGGCGACGCCGAGATCGGCGGCAATCTCCTCAAACGTGCCGTCATGCTTGTTATGGAAGAGGAAGTTTTCCGTCTTATCGTTGGCCACGTAAATATCGGGATAACCATCGCCGTCAAAATCCGCAGCCGTAACTCCCATCGTCCGGCCTTTGTAAGCGCCGATTCCAGACTTATCGGTCACATCGGTGAACGTGCCATTACAGTTATTGTGGTAGAGACGGTTCGTATCTGCCGCATAATCAAGTGGACCGGGGTAGTTATCGGCGGGGTAGTAGTTGCGATATTTGGGATCGAACTTCACATAGCGGCCGACAAATAAGTCGACGCAGCCATCGCGATCGTAATCAAGCCAGGCGGAACTGATCGACCAGCCATCAACCTTGATGCCGGCTTTTGCGGTTACATCTTCGAATGTGCCGTCGCCTTTGTTACGATAGAGAATCGCGCGCCCGTAGCCGGTAACAAACAGATCGACGAAACCGTCATTGTCGAAGTTGGCGGCAATCGCGGCCATTCCGTAAATGTTGGCGGCAACGCCAGCTTGCTCGGTGACGTCGGTGAACGTGCCGTCGCCGTTGTTTCTGTAGAGATGATTGTGCGGGGCAAAGGCCGGAGGCTGTTTCAGCGGGTAAGGATGCATTCCCTCTTCGAGCGGCTTCCCGCTGACTACGTAGAGGTCGGGCAGCCCGTCATTGTTGTAGTCGAACCAGACACACCCCGCACCGGTACTTTCGAGCAATGAGCCCAGTTGTTGCGCGCCGAAGCTGTGCGTAAATTGAATGCCCGACTTCGCGGTCGCGTCTTCAAAACGTATTGGAGCCGGAGGGTTCGCCGGTGGCGATTGCGCCAGCAGAGCCGAAGCCATTAGAAGGAAGATGAAGACTCGAGTTATCAATCTAATGTCCTCCTGAAGAAACATGCGTACTTGTGCCCGTCATGTCGGCCGGGGTCGTGGACTTCAACAGAATCATCGGCACTGCATTCTCGGGCGCGGTTTCAGGGCCCGCGTGGCATCCGACGCACGCTCGCTGTTCGCCGCGGCGCATCCAGAACCAGCCAGTTTGCCGCTTTAAGCTTTTGCCGGAGGCGTCGAGCAACTCGATCTGCAACGGCTGATCGGCGGGGACTTGAAGAAAGAACGATCCGTCACGTTCCACCGGCGCCGTCCCCAGCAGCTTTGCCGTCCCCGCGCTATCTCGCGCATAGAGGCGAACCGAGTGTAGTGATCCGGCAGCAAACTTGTACTTCGATGTATAGGCATTCAAGCAAAGCAGATTGGCATAGGTCCAGTCATGCAAGCCCGAGGGATGCCGCTTCGGCACCGTGCGCGTCACAACGAGCGTTGGCTGGATTACATCCGAATTCGAATTCAAATCGGAACCTGCCGCTGCTGACCGCAGAGCTCCGGCGCCCGGTCTCCACCACATCAATTGAAATGGAGTCTTCCCATCCCGCCACGCCAGGAGCCAATCGCCCGACGGAGTCTCGGCGATATCTCCGGCGTATTCTCCAGCCGGAGCCGCGATGCGAACTTCCTCCGCCCGCGCCGACGTAAACCGTGCCAAGCCATGCGAGGATGCGAAGACGATGTCGCCGGAAGTGGTCTGCTTGCCGGAGTAACGCGCTGGGCCATGATCGCAGCGATAGGATTCCACTCCGCTGCCATCGGAATAAACGGTATAGAGTTCCGGCGCGCCGTGGGTTCCAAGCGGATGCGTTGCTTCAAACAAAATGCGGCCGTCGCGCAGAACATCGGTGGGCAGGAAGTTCCCTGGGCCATAGGTTAGTTGGAGGGTCTTGCCCGACGCCCGATCGGCAGCCTCAATCACGCAGCGGCCGGCGCTTTTCCTTGCATATACAACGCGATCTTCCGGCAGGTAGAAGGGACGAACGCAGTCGTCGGCGCACTTAGTAACTCGCCGCGGCACGGCGCCGGGCGTGGTTACGTCCAAGGCAACCTCCCAGATCTGCCAGTGATCCTCGGCCTTCTGCTTGCCGGCGAACAACACACTCTTGCCATCGAACGAAACCGTGGGATCGGCAGAAGCCGCGAAACGTGGGAGCAGCGCACGGCGGCCGTTTGCGTCTTGCAGAAATATGTTTGCGCCGGAACTGAATCGGTCGGCGCCGCGTTCCCATGCCAGCGGCTCATACCGCATGGCAACGGTGAAAAGGAATGCGGGGGAATCCGGGCCCGAGGAGAGCACGGAAAACGTGGGCCCGAATCCCATGATTCCCGCCATAACGATTCCAGCCATCATGACAAGCGAGGATAAGCGCACCGCGATGGACCGCATCCGCACTAGTCTGCCGCTCCCATCGCTACCAATTGCGGACTTGTCAGCCGGGCAGCATCGCGAATCGCCAGATAGGGCTGCAGGTCGTCCATCATGTCGCGGAAATTGCGGAAGGTGAGCGACTGCTCTCCGTCGCTCATGGCCTGATCGGGCGAGGGATGTACTTCGACCAACAGCCCATCCGCGCCCACGACCGCTGCAGCCCGCGCCAGCACCGGGACCAGGCACCGCACTCCAGCGGCATGACTGGGATCGACAATCACGGGCAGACGCGAAATGGTCTTCAACACCGGCACGGCGGCGATGTCCAAGGTATTGCGCGTCGCCGTCTCAAACGTGCGGATACCGCGCTCGCAGAGAACAATCTGCGAATTACCATTCATCGCGATGATTTGCGCGGATTGCAGCAACTCCTCGAGCGTGGCGGTCATCCCCCGCTTCAGCAGCACCGGTCGCCCACATCCGCCGAGTCTCTCGAGCAGCGCGTAGTTCTGCATACTGCGCGTGCCCACCTGCATAAGATCGGCGTACTCGGCGACCAGTTCGACGTCTTCCTCGCTCATGGCTTCGGTGACGATCGCCAGCCCGGTTTCTTCCCGCGCTTTGCGCAGAATCTTCAGACCGTCGAGGCCCAGACCTTGAAAGGCATACGGCGAAGACCGTGGTTTGTAAGCGCCTCCGCGCAGCACGCGCGCGCCCGCTTCGGCCACGGCTTCCGCGGTCCGCAGCAACTGCCGCTCGGATTCGACCGCACAGGGTCCCGCCATCACGACGAAATCGCCGCCCCCGATCTCGACATCGCCGGCGCGAACGACGCTGGGCACGCCATCGCTGGTGCTGGCTACAAGATCGAAATGCGAAAACTGGCCATTCCACTTAGGGTTCATGAATTGCACGGAAAAATCATACGCAGCGCGCAGCGATCAATCACTACTGCGAAACTACTAAGCTCCAAGAAATCAACAGTTTGTGACGTATATCACAACTTACCGTGATGGCGCAGAGTATCGGCGGGGAGAACTTGCGGACAAAATGGTAAGGCCCTCGCGAAGAGGGCCTGTTGATTCGGGTCTGAGATTGGTGAGCGCGGCAGGATTCGAACCTGCGACCCACGCCTTAAAAGGGCGTTGCTCTACCACCTGAGCTACGCGCCCCACCATGGTTGCATCTGCTAGCCGGTGAAAGACTTACTGGACATTTCCCGAACCCATCACCAGTGCTCTTTTTTCGCTGGTGTCAGTTGTGGTGTCAGTTGGTTTTTTCCCGGCCGAAATCAGTATAGCAGCTGCATTGAAGGCGGACAGCTTCTCCATGGCCTGCTCTTTGTGGTGGGCCGACAGGTGCGCGTATCGCGTCGTCATCATCGTGCTCTTGTGCCCCATAAGCTCGGCAATCGTGCTGAGGTCGACGCCGCTCATCACCAATCGCGAGGCGAAGGTGTGGCGCAGGCAGTGCCAGGTGAAAAACTTCAGGCCAGCCGATTTCACTGCATCTTCAAACCAGTGCTTAGGCCCTTGGAGCGCAACTCCACCGCGAGTGGCTTGGAAGATGGGGCCTTGCCCACGGGTACGCGCGAACAGCACACGGAATGCGGCGATCACTTCGGGGTTCAGGGTGAGGTGCCGACCGGCTCCATTCTTTGACACCGGCACGTGGAGATCCCGGCGTAGAAAGTCAACCGACTCCCAGCCGATATGCTGATACTGTTCCGACTTGCGCATCCCCGTGTTGACCGCGATGACGAACTCCGGCAGGTGTACAGGCCACCGGGTCCTAATGATGGACACCAACCGGCTCTCCTCGTCTGCTTCCAGGAACCGGACTCGACCATCGGGTGCTCTTCTGGTTTTCAGCAGTCGGGCGGGATTGTTATCACACTTCCCATTCTCAATAGCTAGGTTGAAGATCGACCGCAACACCGTCTTAGCGCGGTTGGTGGTCGCAGGCGCCCACTTCTGGGCGTCGAACCATGCCCGCAGTTGTGCTATCGGTATGTCGGCTGGGCGGTCACCGAAGGCCGTCTTCAGGATCGCGATGCGGTCACAGTCGGCTTTCCATCCGGCATTGTGCTTTTTTGCGTACACTCCGTAATCGTCGCAGAGTTCATGGAACCGGATGACACGTGCGCGCAACTTGGGTAGCTTCTTGCCTTCCATCGCGTCTGTTTTCCGCTTGCGATAGAGGCTGATGGCCGCGGCCTTCGATCCAACCTTCTCGCGGCGCAGGGCGCCTTTCGCGTCGGCGTACCGTATCCACCACGTACCGGAACCGGGAACCTTCTCGAATACTCCGCGCTGCTTGCCTTCCACTGGTCTGCTCATTTTTTGGGCCTTTCCTCATTTGAAGTCCTCTTGTCGCAGAATGTCAAGACAAGTGCGGGAAGAAATTTCCCTTGACAGGGTAAATGTAATTCGGTACCTACTAGTGTAGTGGCGGAACGTCGCCCGCGCTCTAAGAAAGCATCCTTGACGCGCCAGTCGAGAAATTAAGTCTCCGGATGCTGTGCTGTACTCCGAAGACTGAAGTAGAACCAACCTATTGCGCCATTCGGCGCTGAAAAAAGATAAATAGGCAAGTTGATCCATTGCAGGCCGAATTGCGCTCCAAAAAGGGCGCCGTTTGAATTCTGAATAAGGGAGAAAACTATATGGATGCAGTCGTGACTAAAACTCTCTGTGAGAGCAAGCGGGAAACCGGAAGACTTATCAGCGTAAGCGAGAGGACCGTCGACAGGATGATCGCGAACGGGGAACTAAAAATTGTGAAAACTTCCGGCCGCGTCCTCGTCCTGCGCAGCTCGCTTGAAAGCTGGGTACGACGGAACGCGCGGTGATCGGCATGCCGACGAAAACCGCGGATCCCGAACCGCAACCGCCGACTACTCCTGACGATAAATTCCTGCGTCCGGATGAAGGCGACCGAACCGCAAAAGCAAGGCGATGGATAGAGCAGGCCCGTAATCCAGCGGCGGAATGCAATCGCGATGAACTTGAGAGGCAGCGGCGGATGGATCGGAGGGGCCAGAAATGAGTGCTGCGCCAGTTCTACCGCTCGCCCATGAAGGGATGCGTCTGTTTCCGCTGGAAGTAAGAGAGAAGCGCCCGGTCATAGTCGACTGGCCAAACCAAGCGACTGACCAACCTGAGCGCCTTGAGTTTTGGGCGAAACGCTTTCGGGATTGTAACTGGGGGCTCGCTTGCGGTGCCGGCTCTGGCATCTTTGTGGTGGACTTCGACGGCGAGCCCGGCCGCGCCGTGCTGCGTGATTGGATTCAGGCGCATGGCCACGAATGGGCGGAAACCCGTGCCGTAAAAACAGCACGCGGGGGGCATCTATGGTTCAAGTGGCCGGAAGGTCAGACGCGGATCATCCGTAACAGCGCTGGAGAAATTGCTACGGGCGTGGACGTGCGGGGTGAAGGCGGATATGTCATCGTTCCGCCCAGCATCCACCCCGACGGACCGGCCTACACCTGGGCGGCAGATCCATCCACCCCGATTGCTGACGCTCCCGGTTGGCTAGTCGAACTCGCCGTTAAAGCTTCGCGCCAAGAGAGCCCGCCCGGCACGCCCCGCGAGAAGGGCAACGGACACGCCGGGGGAACCACTGAGGGCAAGCGCAATGACGCGCTCGCCTCGCTGGCAGGCTCGATGCGGCGCCGCGGGATGGATGCGGACGCTATTCTCGCTGCGCTGCTCGCCCATAACGCCGCGCACTGTGATCCTCCATTGCCCGAAAACGAGGTGCGGCAGATTGCCGCGAGCGTGGCTCGCTATCAGCCGGCGCCGGAGGCAATGGTTTGGACGGAGCACGATCTCACGATCAAATTCACCGAGACGTATCCCAACCTGCGCTATGTCGCGCCCTGGGGAAAATGGTTGCTTTTTGCCCGCGGCGGTTGGCGGGATGATGACGTTCGCTCCGTGTTTGACCATGCCCGCGCGGTTTGCGTGGAGGTCAGTGCGGGACTCGATCCCAAGGAAACCGGAACCTTAAAGTCGTTGCGATCTGCCAAAACGCGCGCCGCCATAGAAAACATGGCCCGATCCGATCCCCGCCAGGCTGCAACCGTCGACCAGTGGGATCGTGACGGCTGGATATTGAACACGCCGGGCGGAACCTGCGACCTGCGCACGGGCGTCCTTCGAGAACATCGGGCCGAAGACTACTTGACGAAGATGACGGCCGTCACTCCACAGATTGGCGATTGCCCGATCTGGATGGGATTCCTGAACCGTATCACCGCCGGCGATCTCGACCTACAACGGTATTTGCAGCGCGTCGTAGGATACAGCTTCACCGCCGATATCAGCGAGCACGCCCTGTTCTTTTTCTACGGCACGGGCAGCAACGGGAAGGGCGTTTTCACCGGCACAGTTCACGGCATCCACGCCGATTACGCGCAAGTAGCGCAAATGGAGGTCTTCACCGAAAACAAGAATGACCGCCATCCCACGGAACTCGCGGCACTGCGCGGAGCGCGGCTGGTAATCGCGTCTGAAATTGACGCTGGGCGGCGAATGGCAGAAGGCCGCGTTAAATCTCTCACTGGCGGCGATCCGATCCGGGCCCGATTCTGCCGATGCGACGAATTTGAGTTCACCCCGACATTCAAGCTCATGCTTGCTGGAAACCACAAACCAGCACTGCGGTCGGTCGATGAAGCTATCAGGCGCCGCGTCCATCTCGTGCCGTTCACCGTCACCATCCCACCAGAAGAGCGCGATCTAAAACTTGGAGAGAAACTCCGGTCCGAATGGCCGCAAATCCTGCAGTGGGCGATTGACGGCTGTCTCGCGTGGCAGCGCGAAGGTCTAAATCCGCCGAAGGCAGTACGCGACGCAACGGCAGAATACTTTGCGACCGAAGACGCCATCCTGAGTTGGCAGGCTGATCGCTGCATCGTCTCGCCCCAAGTTGGCAGCACAAAGTCTTCTCTGCTGTATCAGGATTACAAAGCCTGGGCAGAGCGAACAGGGGAATTCTGCGGATCTCAAAAGCGCTTCAGTCAAGACCTAATTGACCGGGGATTCAAAAGCTATCCATCAAACGGCGTCCGGTTCGAGGGTATCAAACTGAGAGATGCGGAGGACTAAGTGACCAAAGTTGGAAGGATTGGAAGGATTGCCAATGTGGCACGTATGGCGCGCGCGCACGCATACGTACTAAATAGACAAAGGTTCCAATCCTTCCAAATTGCCAATTTGGAGGAAAGACCATGACCGCTCGTTTTAGACCAGCGACCAGAGAACTGATGATCCAAGAGGCTATGGACTTCGAAAATCCCGAGTCACGGCTGTGGCTCAAGGTTGGCGACGCCGTTCCCTATGACGGAGAGCCTGTCTCTGAGGGAAGCCACAGCAGTGCCGAAGTCTACTTTATGCAGGGCACACCCATCCGGGGTTGGATCATTGCCTGGCGTGACCGCGTGGTCCGACTGAACTCCAACGGCAACCGGATCGGACGGTTTGCGGCCCGTACCTTCCAGAAGAGACGCATGGCAAGAACGAGCGAAGTTACATGAGGTGTTAACCGTAAGATGATGACGGGGTAGGACTTAAAAGGTACTGTACTCGTCAGACCCCGAGCGGGTAACTCCCAGTTTCGCCGCTCCTGTAGCGAGCGGATTTTTCGGCAGGTTAGCAGTTAGCGGAGGTTAGCGATGAATAAGGCGAGATTGGGACTCAGTCAGCGAGGTTACGCGAAGCACGCGGGCGTTACCGGGCCCTATGTGGCGAAACTGATCAAACAGGGCAAACTGCCCACCTTGGCGGATGGCAGCCTCGATGCGGTCGCGTGCGATGCGGCGCGGTCGCGGAATACGAACGTGGTCAAGGGAATTCTCCGAAAGCGGCGGCAAGCTGCGCGGAACCGGCCGGCGCCGAAGCAGGCGCAGGCGTGGCTGCGATGCGTGGCTTGCGGTGAGCAGTACAGGGTCGCCGAAGCGGGGAACAGCACCCAAGCCTCGCCAGACCCACAGCGCTTCTGCTGTGACCTATGTGCTTCTGACCACGCCGCAGGGCTTTCAGCGCGGCAAATACGACGGAAAACGGAGAAACTATGAAACCACAAATCACGAAGAAACCACCGCAGACTGACACACCAGGGCGCAAGGCACTGCGGCAAGCTTACAAGCAGACCGCGCAGGTTTATGGTACCGGACTGCCCGCGAGTAACTCAGCGGGAACAAAGTGTAGAAAGTTGCCCGCGATTACCCTAAGTTGCCTTGCGCCGCCTACTAAATCGTCGTATAACTTGGGGTGAGGACAGACTTATGAAAGCATTGGACTACTCTCTAACTCGGCTGATAACAGCCTTGGCGACAGGCGACAAGGCTGTTATCGAAAATTGCCCCGAGGTCCGCTTCAGTCGCGAGACCTTGGAACCTGAACTGGGCCGGCCCGCGCGATTCGGCGGCGCCATACTGCCATCGGGGTTCCGTCCTCAAGCGTCCGGCTTGTCCGGAAATTTGAACTCGTCCGGAAATTACGCGGAACAGACGACGGTCGCCGATCAGATCGCCCAGGCGGTGCGCGCACAGAGCCACGTTCTCGCGCTCGGAGCGCAGCTAGTGCCGGGGGGCGTCGGCAAGATTCAATTTCCCGTCGCAGAAAGCGGGACCCAGACCCATTGGATAGCCGAGGCCTTTGGCATCGATCCGGCTACCACGGACCCGGTCTTCAGTGCGCGGACGGTGTTCCCGCACAGCATGGTCACATCTTGCCAGTATTCCAGGCAGCTGCTGACGCAGGCGCGCGCGGACCTGGATCTGTATGTAATCGCCGACCTTGGCCGCGCGATCGCCGCCGAAGTTGATAGGGTCGCCATCTTGGGATCCGGTATGCAGGAGCCCTTGGGACTCCTAAATACGGCCGCCGTCCCAGTGGTCGCATTGGGTACGAACGGCGCCAACCCGGTCGCCGATAACCTCGCCCAGATGGAAGAAACAGTTGGCTTGGCGAACTTGACACCGACCGGCTGGCTAACCACGCCTTCAATTCGGCGGCGCCTGCGCAAAACTACGTCTATCTCCTCCGTATACGCGTCCGAGCCGCTATGGTCAGACGATGCTGGGGGCGCCGTGATGGCCTATCCTGCACGCACCAGCACCAATGTGCCATCCACTCTGACTAAAGGGACGTCGACCAACTGCCACGCGATCATTCATGGAGATTGGACACAACTCATCGTCACAACCTGGAATCACGAAATTCTGGTCGATCCGTTCCAAAACAAGAAGCAAGGAATGATAACCACGACGGTATACACGGAACTAGACCTGGTGGTGCTGAGACCTGCGGGCTTCGTTTTCTGTGTCGACGCGCTGGCGTAAAGGAGAGGTCATGGAGTACGAGCCACTTCCGATTTGCGGCAAGCTGTGGAATATCCCGCAGACGGCGGAGCGCCTGGGGCTCGCGCCAAAAACGCTCAGAAATTGGATTTTCGAAGGGCGTTTAAGTTTTTTCAAAATTGGCGGCAGTGTCCGAATTTCCGAGAAGGTTGTTTTAGAGTTACTCGCCCGCGGCTACAGGCGCGGAGACATCTAAGGAGGCAGTCATGCAAACACCATCGCCACTTACTCCGCAGTTGAACCGGCTGCGGGCCATGGCGCCCGGCATTCGATTGAGCATCATTTCCGAAGAGACCCAGGGCGCGTGGGAGTTTTACAAAGCGCTGATCGCGACGCGCAGGCGCCTCACGCCCGCGCAGCAGTTTGTCGCCTCACTGTTTGGTCCGGAGGTACACCGCCGTGGATGACGAACCAATTGACCTCGAAAAAGAGCGCGTCGAATATGCGGGACTTCGCCGGCGTCAGGATATTCTCCACCGCGCTTCCGTCCAACCAGAGACGGCGCAGGCCGCGGCTGAAATCGTTGACCTGATTTTCTCGAGGAAGCTATGAAGACTTTCTCTCGATCGCCCGCGATCGGTCGAGGGAGAAAGGGGCTGTCAACTGCACCCAGCTTTTTGGCAGCCCAACTTTACAGACTTTTGCCCCCGGCGTTCCCCGCTCATGGTGAACGGCGAGATGCCGTTACGAGCTTAGTAATTGTGCTCTTTGAAACAAGCGGGGACGCCGGGGTTGGGGAAAAAGGATTTTCCGGTTACCGTGCTGTGGCGGTTTTTCATTGGGCCGCCACACGGGGGGATCAGCACCCCCGCCCCCTCACGCGGATCGGAAAAAGGGTGCCGGGGCTTAAACGAGCGCGGCACCCCAATTTAGAGACGAGGTGAACGCATGAGCACTCCTGCAGTTACGGTATACATCAACGGGGATTCGGCGCAGCTTGGCGAGGAACTGGGAAAAGCCATACAGGCTATCCGGGATGCTGGCGGGTCAGTTGAACAGGCTGCTACCAAGTTCTCGATGCTGGAAGCTCGCGGCTCGGTGCAGTTATTGGCCAGCGAGTTCGGTGTCCACGTGCCCCGCGAAATTAGCCGGATGGTTGCTAGTATTGATGGCCTCGGTCCTGTATTGCAAAACATGGTGGGGATCATGGCGGCAGTGTGGGCCATAACCGCGATTGAGAAGTACATCACCAAGATGCGAGAGGCAGAGGCAGCCGTATCTGAAGGTTTTAGTAAAGCGTTGGAGGCCACCACAACGCGCAGCGATGAGTTGAGGGCAGTAGTGTCCGGCTAAAATC
>PKXK01000284.1 GCA_003132325.1 Acidobacteriaceae bacterium | reverse complement strand
CCAACGGCACCCTCTATGGTTCAACCATTGCAGTAGTCGGAGAGAGTTTCTCGCGCCTTCCCCAACGAGAAGAGCCGTTACTGGTTTGGTGCCCATGTCTCTTTTCCGTTCTCTTCGAGGTGCATCTGCCGCCCCAACAGGGCATTTCGGATGGTCTGTTGAAGGTCCCCGGGAATAGGTGGGTAAGCCAAGTAGTCAAATGCCCCGCCGTTGATCGCTGTAAGGTATTCCGGCCAGCCGCCCGTCCGCGAAACAACAATTACTGGCACTTTTGTTTCAGAACGGACCACCAATTTCACAATATCCTCGTATTCACCTTCGTCCAGGCGGTCACTGCAGAGCACGATGAAAATTTCATGCCCGGCCAGAGCCATCCCGCTCTCGGCCACGGTGGAAGCAAAAACAGGCGCAAGCCCACATTGCCCGAGAGTCTCTGCAAGCTTTCGACGAACGTTGTCATCTGAACTCACCACCAATCCGTTAGGGAGTTGCAACATTACCCCGTTCTTCGGTCGACGGAGGGCAAACGCAAATTCGAACTTCTTCCCATCTGCGTTCCTGGTCTCCACAGCGCCATACGACACAGTTCTTTTGGTCGAGTTGGATCATGTGTTTCGTCCCTCCTTTACGTCTGCCCGACATAGCAGAGTCTCACTACCGGTCTGTCGCGTTTGAGCGTGCGCACAAGGAGAAAAATAGATAGAGCTAGGCACCGCGATAAGAACCTCCTGTGGCATGCCTAGATTGATGGCTGGGAGCGGTCGAGGTCTATACCAGCTGGAGAGTATTTGGGGGCTGAAATTTAGCTATGTGCGCAAATGGGAAGAGGGACCCTTCCTGTTGGCCCTCAGCCATGGCGCAAAAGTGAAATCTCGTCTCCTTCGAGCCAAGGCTCTATCAGCGAGCAAACCGAGGCCCTACACCTCAACTAATAATTCCTTTGCGAACAGCGTAAAGCACGAGCTCCGCAGAATTATGCAGGTTCAGTTTTCGCAGGATGTGGCTGCGATGAGTCTCGACGGTGTAGGGGCTAATGTTGAGAGCTGTTGCTACTTCCTTGTTCGCCTTCCCTTCGGCCAGAAGTTGCAGGATCTCTCGCTCACGGCTCGTAAGCAAGTCATAGGTATCTACGGCACCTTTTTGCTTGAGAACACGGACGTAGTCCTCCGCCAGGATGCGGCTCACTTTAGGGCTGAAAAATGACTTGCCTTGCGAAATCGCCAGAATGGCACCGATCAGATCGGCTGCAGCTGAGTCCTTAAGCAAATAGCCTCGAGCCCCGGCCTTCAAAGCGCGCATCACATACGATTCGTCGGCGTGCATACTGAGGATAACTACCGCGGTGGTCGGGCACTGAGTGACGATCGTTTGGGTAGCTTCGATACCGTTCAGAACAGGCATGCCCACGTCCATCACCACAACATCTGGTCTGAGCGAGGCGGCGAGTGCAACAGTTTCACGTCCGTTCTCACTTTCGCCTACAACCTCCAGGTTAGCTTGGCGCTCAAGAAGAGCGCGCAACCCTGTACGCATGACAATGTGGTCGTCGGCCAACAATATCCGCAGCTTCTTCATGAACTCAATTCTCCCGAATCGGCGGATGTATTTGGGAGCGGCAGATCGACTCGAAGACGTGTACCTCGCGCCGGATCGGATTCCACTTTCAACACCCCGCCCAACTGACTCACTCGCTCGTTCATGCCGACTAGTCCCAAACCGCGCACACGGCTTGCATCAAAACCCTTCCCATCATCTTCGATGCTGATTCGGAGGTGATTCGGTTCCTGGCGCACAACAACCCGGACGTTCTTTGCGTATGCGTGTTTCGAGCAATTATTCAAAGCCTCTTGCACGATTCTGTACACGCACGTCGTATACTCTTCTGGCAAGTTGTCCGAAACATTCTCGTCCACCGTATCCACAAGCATACCGGTACGTTTGGACACTTCACGCGCCTGCCAGTCAAGCGCCGCGACCAGGCCCAGGTCATCTAACATCGAGGGCCGCAATAGCAAGGCCATATTGCGTACTTCGTTGACGCAATTTTCCGCAAGCGTCTTAACTTTCTGAAGGCCCTGCCGAAAGGCCCCTTCTTCGCTGGACATCTCTCTCAAGTTCTCCACATCAATCAGCAGGGCGCTTAAGGATTGGCCAACTTCGTCATGCAGCTCCCGGGAAATAGCGCGCCGTTCCCGCTCCTCAGCCTCGACGAGACGCTTTGATAGTTGTTTCAATTCACGCTGTGCTTGCAGGCTCTCTTCATATTTGTCTTTAATTCTCTTCTCCAGTCGCCCGGCGTACACGATGGTGGTGGTAGCCAGAATCAATCCACAGCTGAAACCAATCATGGCGAACATAAGCAAGCGGCGTCGAAACTGCGCAAATGTTTCCGCGATCCTTCGGTCGGCTTCCTTCAATTCGTCGTCATTCACCGCGCTAACTTTTTTCGTAATCGCCAAAACCTCCGCGTACTGCGACAGAACATCGCTACGCAGCGCAGAATTACCTAATCCCTTCTTCTCCGTCGTACGTAATGCGAAAATGGGATCGACCCTCGACCAGTAACGTTCCAGTTCCTCAGCGAGAAGCTGAAACGACTCCCTTTTGTCTATAGGCAGAGACTGAATGCATGCCTTCAGTGATGCGGTGGTCTCACTGTGAATAGACTGAAACTCAGTCCGGAGCCTTTCCTGTGTGTGCGGGTCTGATTCGATCACGGTGTAGTCACTCATGATGTCACCCGACTCGTACACGCTGGTTCGAACCAGTTCGAGCGTATGTTCGCGGTAAACAAGATCTTGCCGAATTTGAGTATTGTGGGTCTCGAACGCTTCCAGAGTGTACAGCGAATCGATGGATATGATCGCCATCAGAATAAGCAACGTTCCGAAACCGGCAAACAACGCCGCGCGAGACCCAAATTGTCGTCGGCCTTGGACCGGGGAGGCTACCAGTGTATCGAGTTTGTTCTCAGTCATGTTGCTCGCCACCCTGTCCGGTAGTTTACTCAGCGTTGCCGTTATGCGAAAGCTTCTTCGCGGTAGCATCGGGCCAATATGAGTCGTGAATGGAACCGGGAGGATGTACAACTGCGGGTTCGCAAATCCGATGCGCCTCATGATTCTGGATCTCGCGACGCAGAAGTGGTCGAAATTGGGCACGGACTTCAATCAATTCGGTTTCTCGGAGGATGCAAAGTCCGTCTACTTCGATACCGAATGAGCAGACGATCCTGGCATTTACCGCATCGGTATCAGCGACCACAAACTGGAGAAGATCGCTGATCTCGAGGACGTGCCCCAGACCTACGACGATTTCGCAATGTGTTGGGGAATGACACCTGATGGCTCCCCGTTGCTCCTCCGCAATACCAGCAGCCAGCAGGTCTACGCCCTCGACCTGCAGCTCCCATAGCAGGTGTGGACATTGTTAACACCTACACCCGTGTGGGGCGGACATTCCTGCGATTCGGCCACCTTATTGAAGGGCACTTCCCAGGAAAACCTTCTCCGCTTTGGAAACATGACCCTCCTCTTCACGTCGGCTTTTCCATGAGAGTGAATGGGCTATAAGATTGAGAACAAAAGCAACGGAAGGGATTGGTCTTGCCGACCTGCTTCTTCGCCACTGATCTGCACGGACATACCGACCGGTACGACAAACTCACCGCGTTGATCATCAGGGAACGCCCCGCTGCAGTGTTCCTTGGCGGAGACTTGCTTCCTCGTTCGGCATTCTCAGCCATCCAATTCGGACAGGCTGATTTTGTTCGCGATTATCTAATCCCGACTTTCACGAGAACCCGCGACGCCTTAGGCCCGGACTATCCTGACATCTTCCTGATTCTTGGCAACGACGACCCGCGCTGTGAAGAGGAGGGTTTCGTCGCGGCAGCGGCCGAAGGCCTCTGGCACTACATCCACGGGCAGAAACTTCTCTTCGGAGACTTCCCCATTTATGGCCTTGCCTATGTTCCGCCGACCCCGTTCTTGCTGAAAGACTGGGAGCGTTACGACGTTTCCCGGTACGTCCCGCCGGGCTGTGTCTCTCCCGAGGAGGGCTATCGGAGCGTGCCAGCGGAAGAGAGCGAGATCAAATGGGCAACGATCCAGAAAGACCTTGCTTCACTTGCGGGCGAAGATCCTCTCGACCGTGCAGTATTTCTCCTCCATGCGCCGCCGTGCGACACGCCGTTAGACCGTGCGGCGCTGGACGGGAAAACTTATGAGCACGTTGCGCTGGATGTGCATGTGGGTAGCATCGCGGTCCAACGGTTTATTGAAGAGCGGCAGCCTTTGCTCACCCTGCACGGTCATGTGCACGAGGCTGCGCGATTGACCGGCGAGTGGAAGACCCGGATCGGGCGAACTGTCTGCATAAACGGCTCTCACGATGGGCCTGAGTTGGCTCTGGTGCGTTTTGACTTGGAATCGCCCGCGAGCGCTACACGGGATTTGCTTTAGTTCAGGACTGTGAATCTTTCATCGGCAATTTACGCGCGGGATCCGTGATGGCATCGATCTTGACGGCGAAGCTCGAACGTTCCGCGATGTCCTTATCCGTAACCAGGTGCACATCGAGAAGGCCGTCCGTGCGATACCCGGTCCGCAGGAAGTTGATTTCTGCGAGGCAACGACTCCAGCCTTCGAGCCAGAGCATCAGTTCTTTGCTCTGTTCTTCGTTTCCCTGGAAATGCAGCAGGATGTCGATGTCGCTGGCCGGCCCCGCCGTGGCGTTTTTGGTGCTACCGATGAGGTAGAAGGCCTTGACCCCAAATTTTTGCGGATCGAGATCTGCCGCGATCCTCTGCGCCATGCGAGAACGCCAGCGCCAGTGTTCACTCGTTCCCCGGTCAATGAACTCAGCCTCGGATTCGATTGATCCGGTCTTTTGCTGCGGGGGCGAGAGGAACCCGATCGCTTGGTCCAGGTCGGCGTTCATAAGCACCCGCAGGATAAGTCCACCCGTTTCCAGCGGTACGTCAGTTACACGGAGCGTCTCCGCAAGGTGCGCGAATTCGGGGAGCAATTCCTGAAGCACATTGCGGGACCGCCGAAAGAAGAGTTCGTTGAACGCCGTCGTAGGATCGTCGGGGTAGAGCGGCAGGTAGCGGATCGAAGCCTCTACGAGGTCCTGGAAGAAGTGCGTCCCGAAGGAAAGTTCTGGCAGATAATTTCCTCTCTGGCGTGCAACTTCGATCAACATTGCCGTGTTGTTGATGTCAGAGTAGGTCACCGGCACACCCAGTTTGATATCTCCGCGGCTGCCCCAGCGTCCGGGCCCGACCAGGATGAACTGGCGTTTCGGCAACAGCTTATTGAGTCTGCCGACCGCACGCCCGACATCGCGCATGGCCGTTGGATCGGGAAGCTGGCTGTAGCCCTCGAGGTCGACATACACAATGTGCGTTATGTCCGGTACCTTGCCGTTCGAAACAAAATGGGCAGCCGAGAAAATGACCTTGTCCGACGGCAGGTTCTGCGGGATCGCGACCGGAACCGCGTCAGCGCCGTAACTCTGGGGTCGGCACTGTAGCAAATAAAAATCCTTTCCGTCGTAGGCAAACTCAATATCCACCGGTGTCCCGAGCTTGGATTGCAGCAGGTCCAGCAATTCGCGGATATAGCCTACGAAGGGAGTCTTCTGGATGAGTCCTTCGAAGGTGAAAACCGCAGCCTGAGCATAGAAGTCCGGCAGCGGTCCGATTAATGGCTCGATCCGGTCATGACTCACCAGCGAAACCAGATTGCGAATCTGAGGGTACCTGGCGCCGGCATGGCGCAGGAGTTCGGCGGCGTCGACGGTTTCGAAGGCATTGGTCTCCAAATTGATGAGATCAACGCGCTTGGGTGAATATCGGATCACTTCGTCGGCGGTCACGTTGACCCGTAAACTCGGCTGGCCGGGAGCGATCAGCACGGGGTAATCATCAGCGACGCGATCCACAGCGCGTGTTCCCAGTCCAGGCACAAGTCGTATGAGTCCATCCTCGCGCTTAATGCGCGCGGACCAGCGGAACTCATTGTTACTAAAGGCCACTCCAGAGCACGCCGGCAGGAAGTACTTGCCGACGGCTTGGCCCACAACTTCCTGGATCATGATGCCCATCTCTTCGTGGACATCCAGCAGACCGCGCTCGGCCCGATACTCGGTGGGATCTGGGCCGAAGATGGAGGCATAGACTTCGGCGATCGCGTCCATCAAGGCAGCCAGACGCTCTTCCTTAGTCCCGCGGTTGCCCAAAAACAGGCTCTTGTACTTGCCCGAGAATGCGGATCCGGGACGGTCTTCCAGCAAACTCGAGCTGCGGACAATCAGCGGAACATCACCGAGATCGTCGAGCGCGAGGGCGAGTCCCTTGGCCAATTCTGAAGGAAAAGAGGAAGTCTTGAACAGAGCTACCAGATGCGGGTACTCCTGACGAACCTGGTCGATTTCCATGTATTTCCGGTTGAGCACGTCCTCCAGATCGTTATGGCGCACGAAGTTCTGAATCCAATCGGAGGTGAGGTACCAAGTCCTGGGCACTTTGACGTCGTGCAGAAGTGCGCTCGCTTCGGGGGCCTTGTCGATGATTTTTTTGGCCAGGAATAAGCCCGCACTCTTACCGCCCAGCTTGCCGTGGCAGCCAGGCGGGAAGATGACCTTACCTAACAGATCATAGAAGTCCTTAACGTCGATGAAATTCTTGGCGACATTAATGAAGTCGAGGTTTTCGGAAAAGAAACGGCGAATCAGCGATACCCGGAGACCTTTCTGAGTATAGGGCGAGAGTTCGCCTTCCTCGACTCCGATGTGCCGATAGCGCTCGACACACTCCATAATTTCTCCCAGCGAGGTGTCCTGATTTTCCAGCGCTCGCACCAGAAAGCTGGCTTTGTCTTCTTTGATCCATCGAGTGACACAAGTGAGGATTTCGCTCTCGCTCAGGTGTTGTTCGGCAATCCGGAAAGCCTCGGTGGTCAGGTCGGTCGAGCTTCCCGGTGCGTCCTGAGGAAGAGGCCGGTTTTCATCCGCGGAAAGGCTCGGCTCGGGCGGCGAGAGCTTCCCGCCGCGCCGCAGGAGTTCCTTGGCCTCCTCGACTCCGCTCCAGCTCAAGTGGTTGACCAATTTGCGCGAAATCCGCTTCAGCAGGGCGGGGTCTGTGTCGCGCAGGAACTCGAGCACAACACGCCACTCGCCTTGAGCCGTAGCTGCCGCATCCGCCGCCGCCCAGCCCTCGAATGCGGCTCTTAGCCGCCGTTGCGTGACCGCGCTTGCGATGCGCTCGGCAATCGTCTCGATCAGCTTGCGTTCTTCCTTGAGGAACGGGCCTTCGTCCGATCGCGGCATCTCTTGACGATACAAGACCTCAATTGAGCCGACGGTCTCGCCCTGAACGACGATGTCGGCCTTCTGAACCCACGGCGTCAACTGGAAATCCGGCGGCTGGATTGTCAGGTTCTCAAACATGATTCGCGCTTGGCAGTCGTGCGGGTATTGCCAGCCCGGCGGCAGGACTTCGATAATGCCGCGGAAAACCTCCTCTAGAGGTCGGTTTGCCTGGCTCAGAAACTCTCCTACCTGATACAGGCAGTTCAATTCCTTGGCCCGCTCTTGGAGAGCGTGGAGCATGGTCCCGAATTGACTATCGTCCGGTTTCACTTTCTTGCTCGGATCGCATTGTCTCGGATCTGCGACAGGATTACTCCTTTGGCGGTCCTCCCATCAACGCGCACTGAGAGTCTCTCTGTCGGCCGCACATGGCGGATAAATTCCGTCTCGTGCACCACGGGCTGGCGGTTCAGCCAATCCCAATTGATTCCACGACGGCGCCCGTGTTGCACCATGAAGTAGCTTGCCCGAAAGCTCGACAAGTTGTGAAAAAAGTGTGAGCCCTGGCTCAACTCTACATTCATCTCTGGCAGCGTCGCTTCGACGATCGCCCGCGCCCCGGAGATCTGGCTCCAGTCGACGGGGATACCGAGCGATGGATGGGAACTGCCCCAGCGACCGAATCCAATCAGAAGGTAGGGCCGGTGCTGATCCCGCAGTTCACGGTTTACCGACTCCAATTGCTGTGCGATGGCAGGCGTGTGCAAAGAGGAAAACTTATCAGGCCGCACGAAGACAATATCTTGTATGTCATCAGCCGTCCCGTTGCCCATCACCATGTCGGACGCAACAATGGCTCGCGGATCAGAAAGATTGACGTCGACCACCTGATCGGAAACCACCATGGAGCGAACCTGCAGGAATCCCAAGCGCGCCCGGGTCCGTTCCCCACGCCGCCCTTGCAAGGTGATGGCGAACTCGATTTCGACCTTGGCCTTCACGGTCTTCTCCGATGCGTTCAACAGAGCTTTCACTAAGTCGTTCAAGGGAAACTCCTCCCGCACCAGCATCGGAGCAAAATTCAGGATCCGCGGTCCCCGAGATCCAATTCCCGGGACGATTCGGTCGCGTTCCGGATCGTAGGTGGAGGCAAGCAATGACAAGGCCTCGTCGGCCTCGGCATCGGCCAGATTCCCGTGCACCATGTATTCGGTTTCGCTGACGGGATCGTAGGCGGGCGGCTTACCCATGTTGACGGCCCAAAACTCCGTTTGGGTGCCCTTCACCAACTCCTGCACCGTCGCGAATGGGGGCGGCTTCTCCGGATATGTCGGTGAAAAAGTCCAGGCGATGCCGCCGTCCACAATCGTCTTCCCTAACCCCAGTGCCAGCGTTACAACGCCGTCTTCGGGACGCGCGGGTTCAAAGGCATAGAAGTTGTAGGAGCGTGCCACGCCGGAAATATCCGGATAAAAGCGATCTCCCCTGCGCTGGCCGACCACCTCCTGGATGATGACCGCCATCTTCTCCTCGCCGGGCTTGGTCCCGGTGGTTCGGATATAGTCTCGGGCCTCACGAAAGTAGGTGGACGCGTAGACAAATTTAACGGCCTCCACCAGCCGGCGAAATCGTAGGTCCGGATCGAACTGGTTGTTCGGGATCATTTTGGTTGCGTAGACGCCGGCAAACGGACGCTCCAATGCATCCTCAAGCAAGCTCGAGGAGCGGATCGCCAGCGGAGTTTTAACCTGAACATTCAACGCCCGGAGATCACCGAGCAGTTCAACCGGGAGGTCGCACTTCTGAAAGGCGTGAGCGATGCGGTCGTCCGGCATTTCTTCGAAAGGCAACGCGGCGAGACGGTTTTGTGCGATGAATTGATCAAAACAGTCGGTCGCGATGACCGCCATGGTTGGGACGTTAATATCAACATCAGAAAAGGAGGAGGCATTGATGCGCTTGGCCAGCAGATCCTTGATGAACACCAATCCTTTGGCCTTACCGCCGAGTGATCCCGAGCCGATTTGTGTGCAGCGGAAGGTACCGTCCCAGAACTTGCGGTCGAAGACCGGCAACTCCGCAGCTAGAGGCTTCAGGACGCTCATAGACACCTCCCCGCATCATCTAGCGGACGTGACGCGCCGCGTCGAGCTCAGAGCCAGCGACGGTCGTTACACCCAGCCGCGTTCGTGGCACGCCTTGGCTACGCGACCGATCGCGATGGCGTAGGCAGCATCCCGCATGTACAGCTTCTCACGGCGAGCCAGATCGGAAACCGCGACGTATGCAGATGTCATCTTCAGGTCGAGTTTCCCGAGAACCTCGTCCTTCTCCCAGAAGTAGTTCATGTTACTCTGCACTTGCTCGAAATAGCTGCAGGTTACACCGCCGGCATTCGCCAGGAAGTCGGGGATGAGCAAGATGCCGCGTTTCTGAATCTGAGCGTCGGCTTCCGGTGTCGTCGGCCCGTTGGCGCCTTCGGCGATGATTCGCACCTGGGGGCTGATACGGCTCACGTTGTCACCGGTGATCTGGTTTTCCATCGCCGCCGGAATGAGAATATCGACATCCTGCTCAAGCCACGCCTCTCCCGGCAGTACTTCATAGCCTAGTTCCTCGGCCTTAGCTCTATTAATCCCGCCGAAGTGGTCGGTGATCGACGATAACTGGCTGAGGTCAATTCCGTCACGCTTGCGGTAGGTGTAAGAACACTGCTCCGCCTGGTCCCAGCAGGCGACCGCGATGACTCGTCCTTTCAACCGCTGGTAGAGTTCGATTGCGTAGTGGGCCACATTGCCGAAGCCCTGGACGGAGGCCTGAGTATTCTCGGACCGCATGCCCAATTCTTTGAGCGCCTCGCGCAATGTAATGACGACGCCATAGCCGGTAGCCTCGGTTCGGCCGAGCGAGCCACCCATGCCGACGGGCTTGCCGGTGATGAAGCCGGGAAAACGGCCGCCGTGGATCTTCTCAAACTCATCGAGCATCCAGAGCATGTGTTGCGCGTCGGTCATCACATCCGGGGCTGGTACATCGATCACCGGGCCGACATCCCGTGCCACTTGGCGCACCCAGCCACGGCAAATCTGCTCCTGCTCTCGTGCGCTAAGATTGTGCGGATCACAGATCACTCCACCCTTCGCCCCGCCGAGCGGAATATCCACCACTGCGCACTTCCACGTCATCCACATGGATAGAGCACGTACTGTATCGATCGTCTCCTGGGGGTGGAACCGGATGCCGCCCTTGCCCGGTCCACGAGCGTCGTTGTGTTGTACGCGGAAACCTCGGAAGACCTTCACCATCCCGTCATCCATGCGCACTGGAATAGCAAACTGAAACTCGCGCAAAGGATACCGCAGGAGATCTCTGGTGGCCGAGTCAAGCCCCAGGTATTCGGCTACTTTGTCGAACTGGGCCTGCGCGATCTGAAATGAATTGAATACCTTGGAAGACCTTTTCGCGGGTGGGCCAGGAGCCGCTTTCGAAACTTCTTTTTCGACGTTGATCGGTTCCGTCAATGCGCTCTCCGGCATAGTTGCCTCCTTCTTGTTCTGTAAACTAGTTTTATTATCCTCCCCGAGTTGGCATGTCTATGTGATGGTACGCACGTCAGCCGGTGACAGCTGCACGCTGAACAACAACAGAGATTTTAGAACTGTCCTTCCAAATCAAAGGTCCGAAATGGCGTTACGATCCGAAAATGTTGCTGGTTGGGGCGAAACATAGCGTGCTGGGCGGATGGTCGCTAGCCTTGATCGGAAACGCCTCGGGGCAGACTTTTGGGGCGGAGTGGGAATCTCGATCCGAGGCGTTTTCGATAAGGAGACTAGGAGGAAGCCGGTGGCGTTTGCGGCGGACGCGGTGCGCTATGGGATTTGAATGCCAGTTGGCGGCCAAGTCGAGAGTTGGGCAAGCGCCGGCGAACGGGAAAGGCCGGGTCGCGATCGGTGATAGCGTCGCACGTGCCGACAGGAGTGTGCGCGGAAACCTGCGCGGGAGCCTGTCGCCGTTGGGTAGGCACACGAATGCGTCGATGTGCCGGAGCACATCGCAGGAGCAGTAGTGAAACACGCGCTACGACGAATCGAAGTAAGTGCATGTGGATAATTCCGCAGCGGTAAATCTCTGCGCCAGGATCATGGCCGCGCCGCAACGTGGGCAATGCCAGACAGAAGAAGTCTCCGAGGAAGCTTGGCAGGTTGCCGCTTGGACAGGCGGAGGGGCGTTGCTGGATAGCAGTTGTCGGGATAGTGCCAGGCGGGAAGCGCGAAAGCGATTGGCGAGAAACCCGAAGTGACGGATGCGCACGAACCCTCTGGGAAGCACGTGCAGGAAGAAGCGCCGCAAGAACTCAGTGGCGGCAAGAGTCATCTTGCCTTGCTTGCCGCCGTGGGCGTAATCCTTCCAGCGAAAGGTGACGCGCTCTTGCTCGAAGGCCAACAAGCGATGATTGGAGATGGCCACGCGATGGGTGTAGGGGCCCAGATAGCGCAACACCTGCATGGGCCCACCGAAGGCGGGTTTGGCATAGACGACCCAGTCGTGTCGGTGCAGGCGGCGGAGAAGTTTGGCGAACTGCTGCGGATCGGCGAGAGCGGCGGCGGGGCCAGCGCAGCAGAGTTGGTTACGGTGGTGGAGACGTTTCAGACCGGCGAGGAACTTGCCGCGAAAGACGCGGCTGAGGACCTTCACGGGTAAGAAGAAAGGATAGCGTGGGCGGATCCATCGGCAACGGTCTGGCGAGAGTCCGCCCGCGGGAATGGCGCAGTGTATGTGGGGATGCAAGAGCAGGTTCTGTCCCCAAGTGTGCAGGATGCTGATGCTGATCACGCCGATCTCGGCGCCCAGGTGTTTGCGATCGATGGCGATCTCCAGCAAGGGTTGGGCGCTGGCCGTGAATAGCAGGTCGTAGAACAAACGCGGGTTCTCCAAGGCCAGTACGTTGAGTTCGTGGGGCACAGTGAACACGACATGGAAGTAACTGGTGGCCAACA
>PKXK01000068.1 GCA_003132325.1 Acidobacteriaceae bacterium | reverse complement strand
ATGCCGAGGAAACCGAAGCTCATGTTCCAAATCTGCCAGAACGTGCGTGGTGGTTTGTCCATGAATTCTCCTGCCGCCGATCTCTCCCGCCGAGGATTCTTCCTGCCGATCATAGAGCGTGACCAATGACCAAAGATCGAAGTCTCGCGCTCCATTCGCAGCTCAACGCTCCCGGATGATCATGCCATTTCCAGTTTCGGCTGGCCGCGCCGGGAAGATTCAGCGGCAGCGCTTGCCACAACTTCTGTCCAGCAGCGGAGAGGAAATCGGGAAATTCGTAGGCAGCGGAACCGAGATCGCAGATGCCGAAGCGACCGGGTAGAGGAGTGCAGGGCAGTAGGATTCCACTACATCGCGGAAATCTCACTCCGCAACAATACGCAGATATGGGGCGTTAGGGCAAGGTGCATACTACGCCTTAATTGACTGGCAGCCTGACGATCAATCGAACATGGACTTCACTGATTCACCTCAGCTATCGGGGAACTTCTACGCACTAAGTGAACGGGAACCCGGTTCGACAATGCGCGAATTGCAAAAAAGAAGTCCTTCAATCGTCACAGGTGAGGGATTATGACAGACGCCGTTTTCATCTAAGCGTTAATGAGTTTCTTTTCCACAGCGCTCCGGACACTATCTTGCCGGGATAGATATTATGCCCCTCCGCGTCGGGTCGGGGGTGATACGCTCTCCGATCCTGGACACGAACTTCGGCGTGAAGCCCTTCACCATTTGCCGGATGCCAGGCCCAAATTCGTGGAAGACGTTCATCCCCGCGTCGCTGCCCATCGTCGACCCAAAATCGTTGAATGTATCCGAGGTAGATCGCGTCCGATATGGACGGTAGGCAGTGTGGATAGCGACCGAGGTCAGCACTCCGAGGAAATACCGAGTGTTCAGCCTCCCCTTCCCGGAGTCGTCACGCGTGACAAAAATGCTTGAAGCTGCGTAGGAGGCCCGGCCCATAAAGCTGTCGCTAGTCGAAGCGTAATAACGTGCATTCTGCTTGAGCGACGACGGATCCAGGTACTTACCCAGAAAGATGCTGGACTGTTCTTGAACAAACGCCAGTTGATAATGAGCGGTTAAGCCGGGTTCCGGTCCGGGAGTGACGCGTCCCGGTTCTGTTGACCGCATTACCCCCGCGCTGACGCCCACCGATCCAGGTGTACCCGATTCTTTGACGAACGGGTGCCATCTCTGTGCTTGTGCTGGAGGCTGTACCGACGACGGAGCATCCGGAAGTGAACTCCACGTACGCATCTCCTGGCGTTGCACCTGAAGCGAGTCTGAGCCGTCAAACTGTAATTCCTGAAGCAAGTCAGTTGGAGGAGGTTTCTGGCACACGGTCCCGCAAGCAGCCAAGAAAAGAAAACAGATGACCCGAATTGGTGCGATTCCCTTCACCATAGCTCGGTCCTTCAAGGCGGCAAACTACTTATTGGGCTTCTCGACGATTTGGCTGGAAGCACATCTCGACGCTAGCACTCCACGGCGCATCCGTCTGAGCAAGAGTGCTCACCCGGGAGGCATGCGGTGTTGAACTCATTACCGCATCCACATTCCACTTCGTCATCCTACAACCGGTCGATTCGCCGCGCCGGAGTGTGCCCCGGATCCGGCGCCCATGGATTCCATAGGGTTCTTTTCGAGAGTCCGATCCAGGCTACGCCGGCGGGACTATCCGGGCCGGTGTCTTGACCGCCTGCCGTAGTGTCTTGCTTGTTCGCCTCGAACCCTTATCCCACTTGATGCCTGCCGAAGGTTTACTTCGGCTAGCCTCGTACCCGGTCGCCTCGCGACCCTCTGGTCTGACGCCAAGTTTGCTGGCCGTCTGGGTATCAAGCTGCCCTGTGACTGGCTGATTCTCAGCCTTCTGAAATCCGCGAATGCTCGCCCGGGTTCGGAGACCGAAGACGCCGTCGAGCTTTCCCCCGTATTGTCCTTTGCCCTGCAGAGCTTCCTGTATCTTCCTGACATCGTTCCGCTGCACGACAGTGGGCACTCCTTTGCTGACGTTCGCTTCCGAAACGAGCGTCGTCGGGCGTGGTCCCGAGCTCCCTATCGTCAGCAATATGAAGGCAATCCCAGTGCATGCGGCTTTGCTGGCTAAAAGCATTCCTTCTCCTCGATGTGAACACCCGCAATAGATTCGCTCATTTGCTCCAGCAATACTGTGCAGAATGGCTCATACGGTATTCAGGAAAGCGGGTCAGACAAAATAGTTGTTGTTGAGGCAGAAGGAGGTGTATATGTCTCCCGCTCGCCAACCCAACGGTTTTCCAGGGGGAAGAGCCTTCTTCGAGCCAATTCCTGGGACGGTGGTCCTCACTTTTTCACGCTGCCGCTTCGTCGATGATAGCGAGAAGTTCGCGTTCGACGTCCTGTACCAGAGTATCCGCATGCCCAAGGCCGGTCGCACCGAAAAGATCCGTCGGTTTCACCGTGGCAATCGTACTGCCGCCGGCGTGGCTGTAGACGGCTATCCGGCAGGGCAGCACCGTCGCCGTGGCCAGGTCCTGGCGCAGGGACTGCGAGGCTGCCAGCGGGTTGCAAACATCGTAGATGCGGACTTCGTTGTCCAGATCGATCCCCTTGTCATGCAGAGTGTTCTTAAGATCCAAAACGTGAAGAACGCCAAACTTATGCCGCTGCGCGGCGTCGCGGAGACTCTGCTCAAGTTCCTGCGGCGAGTGCTTCGATGATTTTTGGCAGATCACATTGTCCTTTCTTTCACCTGCCGGATCTGCTTCTAATTGGCGCAAGTGGAGCACACAGATTTCACCTGCGTGCCCGTAATATCAGGGCGAGAGCGATGATCAGCACCACCCCGAGCAGCCACATCCCAATTCATGTTCCACCCTTGCATACCATATCCGTGC
>PKXK01000304.1 GCA_003132325.1 Acidobacteriaceae bacterium | reverse complement strand
GCGGCGCTGCTGGTGGCGCTGCACATGAAGGGCGAAACGGTCGAAGAAATTGTCGGATTCGCCGAAGCCATCCGCGCCGCCGCCGTTCCACTCGACCTTCACCCCAACTCTGTTCTCGACACAAGCGGCACTGGGCGTGACGCTCTCGTCGATACCTGCGGCACCGGGGGCGATGCCAGCGGCACCTTCAATATTTCGACGGCAACGGCCTTTGTAGTCGCCGGTGCCGGCGTGCGCGTAGCCAAACACGGCAATCGCAGCGTGACCTCGAAATGCGGTTCCGCCGACGTGATGGAAGCGTTAGGCGTCAACATCAACCTCCCGGCCGCGCGCATCGTCGCCTGCCTGCAAGAAATAGGAATCGCGTTTCTTTTCGCCCCTGCCATGCACTCGGCGATGAAACACGTGCAGACCGCCCGCCGCGACTTGCATCTGCGCACGGTTTTCAACCTGCTCGGCCCGCTAACCAATCCCGCGCGCGCCACCTGCCAGGTAGTCGGTGTCTATTCCGCCGACCTAGTCGAAAAACTAGCGGAAGCGCTCAGCATGTTAGGACTGCACCGCGCGCTCGTAGTTCATGGCAGCGACGGCCTAGACGAAATCACCATCACCGGACCCACGCGCGTCGGAGAAGTCCGCGAAGGCCAGGTGCACACGTACGAAGTCACGCCGGAAGAGTTCGGATTGCAGAGAGCCACGCTGGAAGAAATCGCCGGCGGAGATGCCGCGCACAATGCCGAGCTGATTCGAGAAGTCCTGTCAGGGAAGAAGTCCGCCCGCCGCGACGTCGTACTGCTCAACGCCGCCGCCGCCCTCGTCGCCGCCGGACGCGCCGATCATCTGCGCGATGGAATTCCGCTGGCCGCCCATGCCATCGATTCCAGCGCCGCGCTAGGAAAGCTAGAGGCGCTGGTCGCATTTTCCACCCAGAACTAGCGCGGTCATCAAACTAAAGATGTCATCAACTATCGATGTCATCCTGAGCGAAGCGAAGGACCTATGTATTTCCCCGCGTCGAGCTCAACTTACTACTTTACTTCTACCCGCTCCATATACTCCGCCACCTGCACATTCCATCCCAATTCTTTTTTCATCCGGTCGCGAAGTTGCGACGAAGCGGCGGGCTCGCCGTGGACAAGGTAGGTCGTACCCGGTTGGTTCTTAAACGTCCGCAGCCACTCCAACATCTCTGGCGGATCGGCATGATCGCTGAACTGTTCAAGCGCCGCGACCTGCGCGCGGATGGGCACGAACTGGCCGAAGATCTTCACCTCGGGCGCCCCGCCTTTGATAATTGCACCGCGCGTGCCCGGCGCCTGGAACCCGATAAAAATCACCAGGTTCTTCGGATCGGGCAGCCGCTGCGCCAGGTGATGCAGGATGCGGCCGCCAGTAACCATCCCGCTCGACGAGACAATGATCGACGGATAGTGACTCTCGTTAATTTTCTTCGACTGCTCGGCGGTGAGTGCAAACGTGAAGCCCGGCCACTCCACGGGCGACCCGTATTTCTTGATCAAATCGGCGGCCCGCGGTGTGTACTCTTCCGAATGCTTCATGAAGATTTCGACTGCCCTGATCGCCATCGGGCTGTCGCAATACACCGGCAGGCGCGGAATTTGTCCCGTCTCCATGAGCTCTTTAAGGATGAAAAGAAATTTCTGCGTCCGCTCCACCGCAAACGCCGGAACGATCACGCTGCCGCCGCGTTCGGCGGTCTCACGAATCAGGCGGGCAAGTTCGGGGCGGGGATCGGTCTCGGGATGCTGCCGGTTGCCGTAAGTCGATTCCATGACCAGCACGTCGGCCGTCTCGTTTTCCTGCGGCCCGGAGTGCACCACCTTGCCGGGTGCAATCACGCTGTCGCGAACGCGCCCAATATCGCCAGTGAAGAGCAGCCGGCGCGTCCGCCCGTTCGTTTGCAGCGTGACTTCCGCCATGCAGGAACCCAAAATGTGCGCGGCCCGCACGAAGCGAAACGCCAGCTCGGAGCTCAATTGCATGGTTTGCCCAACCGCGACCGGCTTGAAGCGCTTCAGGCAATCCTGCGCTTCTTTGAGCGTGTACAACGGCAACGCCGGATCGTGCTTCGACACTTTTCGCTTGTTGTAGTACGCCGCGTCTTCTTCCTGCAGGTGTCCAGAGTCCGGCAACACGACCGAGCACAAATCGATCGTCGCCTGCGTGGCGTAGATCGGCCCGTGGAAGCCTTCTTTCACCAGCCGCGGTATCCAGCCACAGTGATCGAGATGCGCATGGGTAAGCACCACCGCGTCAATTTCGCGCGCCGGGACCGGGGTGTCCTGCCAATTGCGCTCGCGCCATTCTTTCTGCCCCTGAAAGAGTCCGCAGTCGATCAGGGCCTGGAATCCCTGCTTGCCACTCGAATCGTAAGTAGTGTTGATCAGGTGCTTCGAGCCAGTGACGGTACCGGCAGCGCCGAGAAATTGAATGTAGGGCAAGAGTCGTCCTCCAAAATTGCAGAAGTCAGAAGTCAGATTGCAGAAGTAAACCGGCAAAGCCCGATTTTACCTCTGCAATCTGACTTCTGACCTCTGCAATTCCCGCTCACTTCTGCTGCGCGCCGATCGGAAACACATTATTCGTCAGGTCGCTCTCCGGGACACTGCCGTCATTGACCACGATCTCGCTCGCCGTGCCGGGCAATTCAACGCGCGTGGTAGCCGTGCTTTTGGCACGCACCTCAATCCGTTTCGTGATCTCGCCGCCCTCAAACAATATCGTGAACGGAACTTCCGCCCCGGCATTGCCAAGGTTTTCCAGCGTCACGGTAATAAACTGCACCCCTTTGTCCGTCTGCCACGGATGCACCGACTGCACATGGAAATCCGGCAGGCCGCGATCCCGATACACCCAGTCGTCGAAGAACCAGCCCAGNNTTGTCGTCCTCGGCCCGATACTTGCGAATGGCCTGCTTCAACGCATCGTCGCCTACCATGTCGCGTAACATCCACCAAACATAGGCGGCCTTGCTCCGATAGTAAGTTTCGTCAAACGTGCTGGAGAGCGGCTGGCCTATGAGCTTCTTGTCGACATCCTTCTGGTCGACGTTCTTCTGCAACGCGGCCGCCACTTCTTTTTCCGAATCGAGAAACGTCGCCCGATGCAGCCCAAGAAAATCGAGCGCCGCCTGACGTCCGCCCTGTTGTTGCCGATACATCGCCTCGGCAAAGTGCGCCAGGCCTTCGTAAACCCAGGGTCTCGGCGATGGCAAAGCGGAATGAACCAGCTCGTGAACCAGGTTGATCCCCGCCAGCTTCGAATCCTCCGCGGCCATCGATGCCATCAACAACATACCGCTCTCAAACGGAGCAGAATGCGGATCGGCGAAATCGGCGATGGCAATGGGCGCGGTCGGCTGGCCAAACCATCCACTAACAAACTTCATCGCAGGCTCCAGCGCGTTGGAATACGTTGCCGCTCCTGCCTCGTGGCCGGAAAAACTGAAGAGATTCAAGGGTGGCTTCGACAGGGCGACATATTTCGCCACGACCAGTGTCGGGGTAGCTGTACCAAGTCGCATTTCATCGCAAGAGGCAAGTGCAGACCAATTCCGCCCAAACTCGGCCGAGCCTCCCCCGTGAGCACCGCACAGAACGGTCGGAGGTCCTTCTTCACCTGCGCCCGGAAGGCTAATAAAGGCCTTGAATTCGCTCCCAGCCTCCCGCGCCTTCCACCGATCGGTAACCTCAAACAGACTGTTCCCCTCCGAGAAGTCCGCCGACTCCGTCGTAATCGGATACCACGCCACATATCCCGCGCCTCGCACCGCCGTGAATGATGAGCTGATCTGGTCCCAACTAGAATGTTTCGCGATCCCCTCCGGCACTCCGACCCGAACCAGCCGCGTAGCATCCAGCGGAATCACGCCCTCGTAGCCGACTTCGACTTCCACGGAAGCTTTCGGTTTGATCTCGACCGGCAGGGTAACGATGGCCTCGGAAAGCGCGCCGGTGTGGTCGATGTCGGAAGTGTAGGTCTGCGAAACGAATTGCACGGCCTTGCCATCCACTCGAATCGAACGCCAGGAGAGAGACGAAGAAATCTGCAGCGCCACGATCTTCTGCGGATGAGCCGAGTCGTTGCGCAAAGTGATCTTGCCCCGAGCGCCCAGCCTCTGCTGTTCCGGCTCCAGGCGAATCTCCAAATCGTATTTCGCAATGGTGAAGGCTTCGCGCTCCAAGCCCCACGCTGCTGAAGCAAGCCCAAAGATGACAAAGAAGACGCAGAGGAACTTCATGATTCCTTGGATGCGTCCAGCCGTCGCTGCCGCACCACTTCATACAGCACCACCCCCGCCGCCACCGATACATTCAACGATGGAACTTTCCCCAGCATCGGAATCGACACCAGGAAATCGCAGTGTTTGCGTACCAGATCGTGCAGGCCCTTGCCTTCGGCGCCGAGCACGACCGCGCAGTGCATCCTGTAGTCCACCGCGTCGTAAGTCTGCTCGCCGCGCTCGTCCAACCCGACAATCCAAAGATCCTTAGCCTTCAATTCCTCGAGCGCCCGCGATATGTTCGTGACTTTTGCCACCGGAAGGTGCTCGCTGGCTCCCGCCGAAACCTTCGCCACCGCGCCCGTAACCGCGGCCGACCGGCGCTCGGGAATCACCACGCCATCCGCGCCCGCGGCGTCCGCCGTACGCAGGATCGCCCCCAGATTGTGCGGATCTTCGACGCCATCCAGCACCACGATCAGCGAGCGCTCGCCCCGCCGCGACGCCACCAGATCATCGAGATCGCTATATTGTTTTGCCGAAGTCGCGGCCACCAGCCCCTGATGTGCGGCGTTGCCGGCAATCTCGTCGAGTTCCATTCGCGACAAAACGCGCACCGGAACGCCGATCTTGCGGCACTCGTCAATCGCCCGCTTCAAGCGAATGTCCTTCCGCTCCTTGGCGACTGCCACCCACTCAAAGTTGCGCCCGCGAGCCTTGAGCGCCTCCGTAACCGTATTGATTCCGTAAAGAATATTCACGCCCAGTAGTGTACAGCGTGCTGTCCCCGCTCGTGGAGAGTCGGGTTAGTGTGGGGACGGGCGCCCTCGCCCGTCCAGCGCGGCACGATTAGCGTCTTCCACAAATTCGCGGTGTAAATTTGAGTTGTTTCCTTGCGTGAAGCGGACAACCAGACCTGGTTGTCATCCTGAGCGAAGCGAAGGACCTATGCAGTTTGGGAGTGCCAAAGAAAGAACGACGCAAGCATTAGCATACAATGCAAGAACCCTCAAAGATCCCAAACTCTACCTGAGGCATTTGTTCGCGGAGTTGCCGCTGGAGTAACGAGGTTTGTACCAAGCGTGAGCGCGGAAGGGCCACTCTGTCAGCCCTGCCCGCCAATCAATTCCCTCGCCGCAATCACCGTGTTGCAGTGGATCGTGATCGTGTCTTCGAGCTTCAGTGCATATCCGCCGGCGAGTGTAACCATCACCGGGATGCCTCCGGCCTTGGCGGTTCGGAACACGAGAGCATCGCGCTCCTTCAAGCCCTCGATCGTCAACGACAATCCGCCCAGCTGATCTTCGCGATAAGGGTCCGCTCCGGCGAGGTAACAAATGAGGTCCGGCTTGAACTTGCTCAATCCCATACTGAGCGCGTTGCCGAGGCACGCCAGATATTCGCCGTCGCCAATCCCATCGGGCAAATTCATGTCAATCGACGAAGGGGGCTTAAATTCCGGATAGTTGTTTTGCTGGTGAAGCGAGATGGTGAAGACGTCATCGGCCAGAGAGTTGCCCATTCCCGTTCCAGCCATCCATGATGGATTCCAGGTGGAGTCGGGCGCCGACGGCAAAGGCTCGCCGGCCTTACGCGTGCCCGCAAAGATCGTGGCCGAGCCATTGCCTTGATGCACGTCGCAGTCGACCGTCATCGCGGTGCGAATCTTGCCGTCGCGCTGCATGCGGCGGATGGCGATGGCCACGTCGTGGATCATACAGAAGCCTTCGCCGTGATCCGGAAACGCGTGATGGAATCCTCCACCAAGGCTGATCGCGACGCCGTCCTTGAGGGCATGATCAGCCGCCAAAATGGAGCCGCCCGCATTGAGCCAGAAGGCGCGCACCAGCTCCAGCGAGTACGGGACTTCGAGTTCCAACTCTTCGCGGGCGCTGAGCGTTCCCGTCTTCAATTTCTGGACGTATTGCGGAGTGTGCACGAGCAGCACGTCCTGGTCGGTTGCTGGATCGGGAACGACAAAATCGGAAGGCGCCGCAATTCCGCAGGCGAGCAGCTGTTCATGAATGCACTTGTATTTTTCGGCGCGAAAAACATGGGAGCCGATGGGCAGGTAGTAGCCGTCGCTATAGACGAGCTTGAAGGGCAGCATTCAGCACTCACGATTCAGCGCCCAGCGTGACTAGGGCCGAAAACTTCATATCATACGCGATTGCGGGCTGTTTGCAGTGACGGTTCGCACGAGGCGCTCAAGATTCTCGACGCAGCTCGCCGAAAGCCCCCTGTGTTCCGGAGCCTGCCCTGAGCGAAGTCGAAGGGTGCCCCCTGTGGTTAAGAATTCGTTAGCTGTTAAACTTGGCCGGTTGCCTGCCAAAAAGAAATCGCCGCCGCAAGGGAGTGCCGCGCCCGGGCCTCCGCCTGCTTCCTCTCCTAGTCACGGTGAAGGGAAAGGCCGGATTTTCCTGATCGATACGATGTCGTTCATTTTCCGCGCTTATCACGCCATGGCGCGGCAGCGGCCAATGTCCACGAAGACGGGGGTTCCGACAGCGGCGACCTATGTTTTCGTCAACATGCTGCGCAAGCTGCGGGACGATTTTTCGCCCGAGTATCTGGCGGCGGTGTTCGATGTGGGCGCGCCGACCATCCGCAATCAACAGGCGGAAGCGATTACGACCATCCGCAAATTCGACATCAAGACGCAGACCTTCAAAGAATCGCAATATGACGGCTACAAGGCGAACCGCAAAGAGATGCCGGGCGATCTGGTGCAGCAGATTCCCTACATTCGCCGCGCGCTGGAAGGGTATCGCATCCCGATTCTGCAGTTGGAAGGTTACGAGGCCGACGATGTGATCGGAACGCTGGCGCGGAAAGCGGCGGCGGAATCGTATCCCGTCTTTGTCGTGTCGAGCGACAAAGACATGCTGCAATTGGTGAACGACAAGGTTCAGGTACTGAATCCGCCGAAGGACAACCTGATTTGCGATGCGGCGAAGGTAGAAGAACTTCTCGGTGTGCCTCCGTCGAAAGTGGTGGATGTGATGGCGCTGCGCGGCGACGCGGTGGACAACATTCCCGGCGCGCCGGGGATCGGCGACAAGGGGTCGGTGGAATTGATTCAGCGCTTTGGCAGCGTGGAGCAGGCGCTCGAACGTGCTGCTGAAGTCGAGAAGAAGACGTATCGGGAATCGCTCGAAAACAATCGCGACAACATTCTATACAGCAAGCAACTGGTGACGATTGACACCGGCGCGGCGGTCGAGCTGAATGTTGCCGCGATGAAAGTGGGCGAACCGGACGTCGAATCTCTGCGCGTCTTGTTTGCCGAGCTCGAATTCACTTCATTGTTGAAAGAACTCCTTCCCGTGGTTGAAGTGAAGGAAGGCGACTATCGAGAGATCAAGTCGAAAGCTGAATTCGAAGAGTATTTGAGTGGCTTGGGCGAAAACACGCCGCTCGCGCTGGCAATTCCGACGGAACGCACCGAAAGCGTTGAAGAGGAAGACGAAGAACCTCAACCGGCGCAGTCCGGGTTTCTGGCTCTGCAGCCTGCGGATGCGGGGGATCGGAGTGCCGTCAGTCTGAAGCGCCTTGCTCTTTCGAACGCACCCGGGGTTGGGGCGATGGTCGCGCTAGAAGACAAGGCCCTCGCCGATCGCGCGAAGAGCGTGCTAGAAGACCCTGCTCTGCCGAAGACGGTCCACGATTTCAAGTTGGCGCTGCACCATTTTGGCGAGCAGGAAATCGCGCTGGCCGGAGTGCGGCATGATCCGATGCTCTATTCCTACCTGCTCGATCCGACCTACTCCTCGCATTCGTTGCCGGAGGTGGCGCTGCGCAGATTCAATTTGAAGCTAAGCGGCAACCTGGCGGAAGCGGCGGATGTAACCGGCCGGCTGGCGAGCGCGCTCCGCAAAGAAGTCGACGACCAGGGTCTAACCTCGGTGTACGAGGAGATCGACCGGCCCCTCGTGCCCGTGCTGGCGCGCATGGAAGACGCGGGCGTGAAGATTGATCCGGCGGCGCTGGAGCGGATGTCCGTGAAGTTGCAGCGCGAGGCCGCAGCCAAAGCGCGTGACATTTATGAACGTTGCGGCGTGGAGTTCAACATCAATTCGCCGAAGCAACTTGGGGATGTGCTGTTCAACAAGCTCGCTCTCCCCATGCCGGTGAAACATGGGAAGGGGAAAAAGATTTCTACGGCGGTGGATGTGCTGGAAGGACTGGCAGCGGATCACGAAGTTCCACGGCTCGTTCTCGAGTACCGGCAACTGACGAAGTTGAAGTCGACTTATGTCGATGCATTGCCGGCGCTCATTCGCAGCCACAGCGGCCGCGTGCATACAACTTTTGGACAGACGGGGACGGCAACGGGCAGGCTGTCTTCGGCGAATCCGAATTTGCAGAATATTCCCATTCGCACCGAACTTGGGCGAGAGATTCGGGCGGCCTTTATCGCCGAACCCGGGCACGTACTGCTGGCCGCCGATTATTCGCAGATCGAACTACGTCTGCTGGCGCACTTCTCGAAAGACAAGCTGCTGGTGGAGGCGTTCCAGCGCGGGGATGACATTCACACGCTGACCGCATCGCAGGTGTTTGGCGTGCCGCCGCTGATGGTTACGCCGGACCATCGTCGCCAGGCGAAGGTAGTGAACTTTGGGATTGTCTACGGTTTGTCGGCGTTTGGGCTATCGCAGCAACTGGGGATCACGACCGGCGAGGCAAAGAACTTCATCGATGCCTATTTCGAAAAATATGCCGGCGTTCGCGCCTTTATCGATGCCACACTCGAAAAGGCCCGCCGCGATCAGAAAGTTTCGACGCTGTTTGGGCGCATCCGGCCGATTCCCGACATCAACAGCAAAAACCCCACCCAGCGCGGCTTTGCGAAGCGCACGGCGGTGAATACTCCGCTGCAAGGAACAGCGGCCGACCTGATCAAAGTGGCAATGATCCGGATTGACGAGGAAATCAGGAAGCGCGGGCTGAAGTCGCGGATGACTCTGCAAGTGCACGATGAACTTGTGTTCGAAGTGCCAGAGCACGAAGTGGACGCCATGAAGTCGCTGGTGCGGGAACACATGGAGCAAGCGCATTCGCTCGCGGTTCCGCTGCTGGTGGAAATCGGAGTCGGGTTGAACTGGAGAGACCTGGAGTAGATGAGTCAGTCAGTCGCGAACAACGCCGGCAGAATTTTACCGGCTTCGCCACGATAACACTGGTCGAATTCTGAGGCATTCGCCGGCTCTTCCGGACCGACGTAGTAGGTGCGCGCGCGGCCGCGGACATGTGCGACAAAGCTGGCGGCAGGTTCCACCACCCCGGACGTTCCCACCGCGGCGAACACTGTGCAGTGATTCAACGCCGCAAAGATGCGGTCCATCTCGTAGGGTACTTCCCCAAACCAGCAAATGTGCGGACGAATTCTGCCTCCGCATTCGCAGCGCGGAATCTGCGCCGGCGCCTCGTAACGGGAGTCATCGGGGAACGGCGGCCGCCGGCAGGAGTCGCAGCGGCTCTTGAAAAGCTCGCCGTGCATGTGCAGAACGTTGATCGATCCGGCTTGTTCGTGCAGGTTGTCCACGTTCTGCGTGCAGAGGAACAAGCGGTCCGCGAGCCTGCCCTCCAGTTCGGCGAGCGCGAGATGCGCGGGGTTGGGCCTGGCGGCGGCGGCAACGCTCCGGCGCATGGAATAGAATTCCCAGACCAGCGCAGGATCGCGCGCCCACGCATCAGGCGACGCCACTTCTTCGATGCGATAGTTTCGCCACAGTCCACCCACCCCGCGAAAGGTGGGGATGCCACTCTCAGCGCTGACGCCGGATCCGGTAAGAATGAAAACCTGGTCTTGTCGTCCGATGTGAACCATGAACTGAGTATTCGCGCTGAGGAAAACTATTCCTTCTTTTCCGTTATACTCTGGAAACAAGTTGTCATGAAGCGCCGCGTTCGTCGTTGACCCAGCCGCGTGACCAGAAAGTATTTCGCCCTGCGGAGGCAGTCGGATGAGTGCAGCTCCATCGCTGGCGCTGGAAAAGACGCAACGGCGCGCATATCCCCGCCGCCCGGTTCACGTGCCCCTGGATGTAATCGCGCTCCGATCCGGAGTTCCCGAAAATTTGCCCGGCCGTTGTACCGACCTCAGCGAGACCGGAGTAGGCGCCGTCATCGCCGGAGAGTTGGTTCCAGATCAGCAGGTCGCCGTGGAGTTGCGGCTTCCCAATGTTGGCGTGCCGGTTCGGGCGCGTGCGCTGGTTCGTTATCAATCGCGCCTCCGTTGCGGGCTTGAGTTTACGGGGCTGTCGGCGGAGCAGCGGGCGATGATCCGGTATTGGGTTGATCGCTCCGCTTCCGCGCCGGTGGATTTCAGGGATCTAAGAAAAGAAGAGCCAGTTGCAGCTGCAGGGATGGAGACGGAGGCGCCCGAGCCCGCCGCGCTGCCGACTGCCAAACCAACTCGCAGAATTCGCGTCGGGCGGCGCGGATTTTATGTGCTGGTCGCCTGCACGCTGGCGCTCGCTAGTCTGGGATGGTGGCGGTGGCAGAGATCCTGGAGCGAACTGGAAACGACCGAACTGGAAACGCACGCGGCGGTTGCGGAGCAGGGGTTGCAAGGCTCTCCCGAAACCGTCTCTGCGGAAACCATGGCGAAGCGGATTGTGACCAAGGTCGAACCGGCCTATCCGGAGGCTGCGCGCAAGGCAGGGACCGAAGGCCTGGTGGTGTTGGATGCGGTGATTCGGCCGGATGGCAGCGTGAAAAGCTTGCGGCCTGTGTCCGGACCCGATCTGCTGGTGCAGGCGGCGACGGAGGCGGTGCAGTCCTGGAAATTTGAACCCTACCTAACCAACGGCCAGGCAGTTGAGGTGGAAACCACGATTGCGGTCGAGTTCCGGCTGCACTGAGCGGGCGCTGCGCCAGTTTCAGAGCTAGCGTAGACCAGCCTTGCCGCCGGCGATTCAGACCCCAGCAGTTCGCATCCAGGGTTTCCCCTGTGATCTTCCCCCTGTGTTCCTCGGTGCCCCCCGGTGGTTGATCCTTTTCGACTTTCCGTGAACCCGTGCTACTCGAATTTTTCGGCCTGCTGGAAGGGCACGCCGCGCCTGTCTTTTGCTGAGACGGCCGGTTCGCCGTCGAATTGCCAGTCGATCTTCACCGCAGGATCGTTCCATGCCACAGTGCGCTCGTGCTCGGGCGCATAAAAGTCCGTCGCCTTATAGAGCACATGGGCGGTCTCGGACACGACTCGGAAGCCGTGAGCAAATCCGCGCGGAATCCATAAAATGTGTTTGTTCTCGCCGGAAAGTTTAAAGGACTCCCACTTTCCGAAGGTGGGCGAACTGCGGCGGAGGTCAAGCGCGACATCAAGAATCTCGCCGGTGACGGCGCGCACCAGTTTTCCCTGAGGCTGGCGAATCTGGTAGTGCAAGCCGCGGATAACATTCTTCTTTGAATAGGAATGATTGTCCTGTACGAATGGTTCCGAAATTCCGAGGTCCGAAAACGTGCGCTGGTTGTAGCTTTCCAGAAAGAAGCCGCGGTCGTCGCCGAACACGCGCGGTTCGAGGAGCAAAAGGCCGGGGAGGCTGGTAGCGAGTTTTTTCATCGGGCGGTCTTCATCATGAGCTTTTCAACGGCTACTAAAGAAAGTCTGATTAAGTGCCTGGGGTCCTCCGTGCACCCTTGTGTACCCCGTGGTTCAAGGTTTTCAATGGTACTTAATCAGAGTTTCTCTAAGTTAGAACACGCGTTCCCGCAGCAATTGCAGCAGATAGGCGCCATATCCATTGTTGCGCATCGGCTGCGCCAGCGCTTCCAGTTGTGCGGCGGTGATGTACCCGGATCGATAAGCGATTTCCTCGGGGCAAGCGACCATCAGGCCCTGGCGTTTCTCCAGCGTCTGAATAAATAGAGAGGCTTCCATCAAGGCTTCGTGCGTGCCCGTGTCGAGCCAGGCCGTGCCTCGTCCCATCACGCAGACGTTGAGTTGATTGCGCTCGAGATAGACGCGGTTGACGTCGGTGATTTCAAGCTCGCCGCGCTTCGAAGGCTTGAGACTCGCGGCAATTTCGCCAACCTGCCCATCGTAGAAATAAAGTCCGGTGACCGCGTAACGCGATTTCGGATGCTTCGGTTTCTCTTCAATGCTGAGCGCTTTCCCCTGCGGATCGAACTCGACCACGCCGTAACGCTCGGGGTCGTGGACGGGGTACGCAAAAACGCGCGCGCCTTTGGGTTGAAGCGTCGCGGCGCGCAATTCCTTGACCAGGTCGTGTCCGTAGAAAATATTGTCGCCGAGCACGAGCGCGCAACCGCTGGAGCCGATAAATTCCTTGCCAATCAAGAATGCCTGGGCAATGCCTTCCGGCTTGGGTTGCTCCGCATACTGGAAGTGAACGCCGTAGCGCGAGCCATCCCCAAGCAGGTGCTGAAAGCGGGGCAGATCCTCAGGCGTCGAGACGAGCAGAATCTCGCGGATGCCGGCCAGCATCAGCGTGGAGAGCGGGTAGTACACCATCGGCTTGTCGTACACCGGCAGCAAGCTCTTGGGAACCACCTGGGTAACGGGATAGAGGCGCGTGCCCGATCCTCCCGCCAGAATGATGCCCCTATAATTCGATGGCGAATTCGGTGGCGCGGTCTTGGTCATGTCGAGACTCAGCCTTACAGCCGGTGGTTCAGAACGATTTGTATCAGGGTATGCCTTCAGGCATACCGCAAGTGCGGTGTTAAGAATGCGCCTTTAGGCGCTGGCTTCGGCATCTGAAGTCTCATCAAACAGTCACCCTTCGTTGGCATAGTGTTTCGCAATCCATTGACGATAGCTGCCGCTGGTAACGTCGCGGACCCAGTCTTCATGTTCAAGATACCAGTGGACGGTCTTGTGGATGCCGCTCTCAAATGTCTCCAGCGGGTGCCAGTTCAGTTCGCGCTCGATTTTGCGCGCGTCCATGGCGTACCGGCGGTCGTGGCCGGCGCGGTCTTTGACGAACGTGATGAGCTGGCGGTGGGGAACGGGGTCGTTCGGGCGCAGTTCGTCCAGCAACCCGCAAATGGCGCCGACAATTTCGAGGTTCTCTTTTTCGCTCCGCCCACCGATGTTGTAGGTTTCTCCGACCCGGCCGTGAGAGAGCACGGTACGAATCGCGCGGCAATGATCCTCAACGTAGAGCCAGTCACGAACGTTCTTGCCGTCACCATACACCGGGAGCGCCTTGCCGGCGCAGGCATTCAGGATCATGAGCGGAATCAGTTTTTCGGGAAACTGGTGGGGGCCGTAATTATTGGAGCAGTTGGTAGTAAGGACGGGAAGCCCGTAAGTATGGTGATAGGCGCGGACCAGATGATCGGAAGCCGCCTTGGACGCGGAGTACGGGCTGTTGGGCGCGTAGGGAGTGCTCTCGCTGAAGGCCGGGTCGTCGGCCCCGAGCGATCCGTAAACCTCGTCGGTCGAGACATGCAGGAAGCGGAAGGATACACGCTCGGGCCCGGGAAGCTCCGACCAGTAGGCGCGCGCTTCTTCAAGCAGACTGAAGGTGCCGTTCACATTGGTGCGGACGAAATCGTCGGGGCCGTGGATGGAGCGGTCGACGTGGCTTTCGGCGGCGAAATGAACGATGGCGCGGGGGTGTTCGCGCCGCAGCAGGGTGCGCAAGAAATCGCGATTCACAATGTCGCCCTGCTCGAAGCGATAGCGCGGGTCGGCTTCGACGGCGCGCAGGTTGTTAAGATTGCCAGCGTACGTCAGCTTGTCGAGATTCAAGATGCGCGCATGTTCCGAGGCCATCCATTGGAGAATGAAGTTCGACCCAATGAAGCCCGCGCCACCGGTGACCAGGATGGAATCTTCCATGCTCCGAATGCGGCTTCGCGCAAAGACGCCGCCTTCCGATTCTAATCATTATTCCCGCCGGACGCGAAGTCGCCCAGCTTCGGTGCCGGGTATCCAGATCAGGCACGCGCGGTCTGGCTGGGGGCGACCGCTTCGGTGTCGAAGACCGTCGCCAGGCCATGAATCACAGATGCCAGGCGCACGGCCGCGAGGATCGATTCCTCCGACATGCCTTTGTTGCGCAGAACCTGCTCGTGCGAATCGACGCACGCTCCGCAGCCATTGATCGCCGACACGGCCGTGCACCAGAGTTCGAAATCGACTGGATCAATGCCGTGACTGCGCAAAACGTTCATGCGCAGGCGGGCCGGCAGCGTGGCGTACTTCGGGTTCTTGGCCAGGTGCTGGAAGCGGTAATAGATATTATTCATGCCCATGACGGCGGCGGCGCTCTTGGCCGCTTCCAGGGCTTGCGGCGAGAGGTGCAACGCCGATTCGGCAAGCACCGTCTGAAGGACCTGCGGATTGCGGGACGCGACGGCGGATGCGACCACAGTGCCCCATATCTGCTGCTCGTTCAGTTCCTGCTGTTGCAGCAGCGACGACAAGTTCAGCTTCAAATCTTTGGCGTAC
>PKXK01000100.1:12458-24161 GCA_003132325.1 Acidobacteriaceae bacterium | reverse complement strand
ATGACTCAATCACGTCCTCCGTGTCGGGATGACAAATCACAAATTACACGACGAGCGTCGGTTCGCCCTTCTTCCAGTTACAGGGGCAGAGTTCGTCGGTCTGCAAGGCATCGAGGACGCGCAGAACTTCCTGCGGATTCCGTCCGACGGAGAGGTCGGTCACCATCACGAAACGGATGATACCCTCCGGATCGACGACGAAGGTAGCACGCTGCGCGACGCCTGCTTTGGGATCGAGAATGCCAAGCGTCTCACAAAGATCGCGTTTAATGTCCGCCAGCATCGGGAACGGCAGATTGTGCAGGTCTTCGTGGTGAACGCGCCAGGCGCGGTGCACGAACTCGGAGTCGATGCTGCCGCCGAGGATTTGCGTGTCGCGGTCCAGAAATTCTTTATTCAGCTTGCCGAACGCCGCGATTTCCGTAGGGCAGACAAAAGTGAAATCCTTGGGCCAGAAGAAATACACCTTCCACTTGCCGGCGTAGTCCTGGTCGGTAATGGTTTTGAATGCTTTGTCGCTATTGTCGGTGCTGACGGTGGCCGTCAGCGAATATGAGGGAAATTGTTCACCTACTGCTAGCATTTTGCTTCTCCTAGAGTTTTGTTTGATCTGGAACTGGTCTCATAAGTGGCTTTGGATAAGGCGCGGCTTCAGCCGTGCCGTTCAGGGCCAATAAGAATGTGAGCTTTAGCCCCCGAGGGTCGGACTGCTTGCTCGGAGAACCACTGGTGAGTCCAGTTCAGTAAAGTTTGATTCGACGAGGCTCTGCCCGGATGCAGATTCTTTGGGCGAGAAACGGCCTCCGTGTTCGGCAGCTTTCACTCAGGCAACCGGGGCTCAGCCGGGCGGCGCTGCTTCGGCAGGGGCAGAGGCAGAGACAACGACCCGGCCCTGAATTCGCTCTCTTCGGCTCCAGCCCAGCACGTTGTAGTAAGCCGTTTCGATCGCCCGAGCGATTTCCGGCCAGAGATACTGGCCCTGGATCCGTTCACGTCCCCGGGCCGCAGCCTGACGGCGAAGATCGGGATCGTGGACGAGCAAGTCGAGCATGCGCTCAAGATCTGTCCCGTCGCCGCGACGGAAGGTGAAGCCGGCGCCCTCGACCACTTCCTTATTCTCCGGAATATCGCTGGTCAGTACCGCGACCCCGGCCGCCATGGCATCGAGTAGAGCCAAAGACAGGCCCTCAATTTCCGACGGAAGCACGAACAGCGCGGCATTGGAGAGCAGTTCTTCGAGGTTGGTTCCAGCAACCCAGGGCAGGAAACGGATCCGCTCAGATTCGTGGCGGCGCAAGCTCTCGGCGTAGCCATCGGAGTGACTCGATCCTCCGGCGAGCACCAGTTTCATGTCGGTGTGCAGGTGTTCGAAGGCCTCGATCAGAAGATGGCAGTTCTTTTCCGGCGAAAACCTGCCCAGGAAAAGGACGTAGTGATTCGGGAGCAGATCCCACTCGATCAGTTGCCGGGGCACTCGCGGGGGCGCCAGCGTGGCTCCGTTCGGCACGTAGATGGTATCGCGCTTGTACTGTTCACGGTAGTAATCCTGCAAGGTGCGCGAGACGACCATGGTGGCATCGGGCAAGCAAACCGCGGCCGCTTCTCCCCAGCGCAGCACGCGCGCTGCGAACCGGCCCCACTTGCCGCGCTGCCAGTCCAGACCCTGCACGGTGACGACGGTCTTCTTGCCGGCGAGCCGCGGAAGAAAAGAAAACAACGCCGGTCCCAGGCAGTGGTAATGGACGACATCGTAGTCCGACGTCATGGCGTCCGCGGTGCTCAACAGAGTATGGACGACAGTTTCCAGATGCTTGGAGCGGATGGTGGGCAAACGCCGCACCCGCATGCCGTTGTGCGTACTCATGGGAGGAGTGAAATACGTTCGGCAATAGACGGTGACTTCATGCCCCAGGCGGGCAAGTTCGTGGCCCGCCTGCTCGTAATAGGATTCGATGCCGCTGTACTTGGAAACCAGGCCGCGACCCCCGATGAACGCGACCCGAACGCCGCGCCGCGGGACAGGGTGCTCCGGCGCGGCCGGGAAAGACAGAACTCTTTTGGCGGACGTGAGCCGGCAGTAGAGTTCAAGCAGCTTCTCCATGTGCTGGCCGGGGTCGTGGTTTGCTTTCACACGACTGCGAGCGGCTGCGCCCATCGTCTGGATCAGATCGGGCCGATCAAACAGGAATCCGATGGAGCGAGCGAGTTGTTCGCGATCCCCGTCGGCATAGAGCAGCCCGGTGACGCCGTGTTGGACCAGTTCCCGGCGCGAGCCCAGATCGGAGGCGATGACGGGCCGTCCCCATGCATAAGACTCCAAAATCGATTTCCCCAAGGTCTCATAGGCGTGGGAAGGAAATATGGAGAAGCTGCAACCGGCGATCAGCTTCTGCAGTTTCTCGCCGTGGACCATGCCCGCGAACAGGACGTGCTTCAAGTTCAATTCCCGCGCCGCTGACTCCAGTCGGGGACGCTCGGGACCGTCTCCGGCGATGACCAGAGGAATGTGCGGCAGCTGGACCATGGCGCGCAAGAGTTCGTAAGCGCCTTTCTCGGGAGAAAGCCGGCCGAAGTAAAGCAAGTATCCTTCATCGGTGGCAAGTTGATCGTCGCCAGGCAGCGCCTGGTAATGGGGCAGGACTTCGATGCGGTGGGCGGGGAAGCCGGCGCCGATCAGTTTGCCGCGCACAAATTCGCTGGGAGCCAGGAACACGTCCACGCAGCGTTCGTAAGTTCGCAACCATTTGTGCAGGTAGGCTTCGGCGGCAAGCACCACCGCGCTCGAATGTCGTCCCTCATAGCACCCTCGCGTGACGACGTTGTAGAAAGCGCCGTTTTTGCAGTGTTCTTTGCAGATGCGGCCATCGGCGACGAAATTGTAGGTTGGGCACAGAATCTTGAAATCGTTCAGGTGGTAGAGCACGGGAATCCCCTGGCGCTTCAGTTCCCAGAGGATCGAGGGCGACAAATGATGGTAGATGCTGCGAATGTGGGCCAGATCGGGCGAAAAACCAGAAAGGCACTTGCGCATGGCGCGCCGGGCCGATGGTGAATAAATGGCGTGAGCTGCCATTTTGACCTTCTTCAGAAAACTGGCGTTCGGATCTTTGAAGTCAACGTACGGTATGCGATAACTACGCCCCGCAAACGCAGGAGCACGGCCGTGGTCCATGCTGAACAGAGCGGTTTCCTGGCCACGCTCGTCCATCTTGTGGATGAGGTCGAAGAGGTAGGCTTCCGTGCCGCTAAACGGATAGTCGTATTTGTTGCAATACAGGATGCGCATGGTCATCCTCCGATTGAGGAATGCGGGCCAGGAATTGTTCCGCAAAAGCGCGTAGATTTCGCTGGCGATTATAGGAAGCGGCGATGCTGGCCGCGGCCGCGCGCTGGATTCCGGACAACGACGCTCTGTGGTCGTGAATCCAAGTGACGGCGCTGACGAAATCGGGCATCGAAGCAGGTTGGTAAAGAAATCCAGTGCGCTGGTGCTCGACCAGTTCGGGAATCCCGGTGATCGCGGGAGCCAACACCAGCTTGGCGTGCGACATGGCCTCCATCAGGACCACTGGAATTCCTTCGCTTTTGCTGGTCATGACCACCAAGTCGGCGTAGCGGTAATAGCTGCGCAGGGCGGTGCGAGGCACCTGACCGATCAGGCGAACTGGCCCCTGGAGTCCCCGCGCCACAATCTCGCGTTCCAGAGCCGGGCGCTCCGGCCCCTCGCCCACGATCCAGCACAGGAAGTCGAGACCTTGGTTGCGAAGTTCCGCGCAGGCTTGGATGAGAAAGTGATAATCCTTGACCCGATGCAGACGTCCGACGGAGAGGAGGCAGAACCGCTGCTGGTGTGGTGACGGGGCTTTGCCCCGTTCAGCTTGCCCTGGATCCGCCTCCAAGTTCTCCTCGGCTGTGGGAGCGGACGTTGGCCAGGAACGCACGCGATCGACGCCCAGACGTTGCACGACGATTTTCTCGGAGGGCGTGGCAGGATAGTTGCGAAGAATGAACTGGCGGTTGTAGTCGGACACGGTTACGCAGAATTGGCACGCACGCAGTTTGGCCGAAAGCAAATCCGCGCGCTGCAGCAGATCGGAGCCGTGCAGGGTGAAGCTGAAGCCGATCCCGAGCAGGCGCGCAGCGGTCAAGGCCATCCACGAAGCGAAGTACCCATGATGAGCGTGGATGTGTTCGACCTCGAGCGGTGCCAGTTGTTCTGCCAGTGCGGCTCCCATTACCGTGTGGCCCAGCGCGCGAATGCGGCGGGCCGGGGAAGCGCCGCGCTCCCACACCAACGGCCGCAACAGCTGCCAGAGGTTGTGACGATTGGAGGAGAGCCGGCCGAGCGCCCGCACAAGTTCATCGTCGGAGAGCGGCTGGAAATAGCGCGTCTCTTTCCAGAAGGCTCGTTCCGCCAGGCTGAGACCATTCTGCGAGACGCGNNAAGGAAACTCGTTGGCAATGTAGGCGATGGTCATGCGGCGGACTCCTCGGACGCGCACAGCATCCCGGCAACCGTGAACACGAGTCCAATAACAAACTGGTACGCCATGTCGACGAAAAAAGCGTTGAACAGATAAACGCTGAGCACAATGGGCCAGACCTTGCGCAGGGCAGCGACCGGGCCTCGCTCGCCGGGCGGAGCGTGCCAGGCAAGGCGAAACAGGTTGAAGAAGAGAATGCCGTACAGAACCAGCCCCGGCACCCCGAACTCCACCAGCAAGGCGAGGTAGGTGTTGTGCACGTAGAAGGTGCGGAGGTGATATCCCTCCATGCGCCGTGCGAGCTCGGCGTACATACCTCCGGCAGCCCAGCCCGTGAACGGCCGCTCCCGAAACATCGCCCAGCCGGCGTCATACACGGCGAGGCGCGCCTCCACCGGGCCGCGCTCCGCCGTGCGATCCCAAAGAGCGCTCTTCAGCGAATGATCGCTGATGCCGATTGCCAGGCCAACCAGGAAGCCCACAACCGCCAACAAGGAGCACACCGCGAGCACGCGCCGTTTGATCAGGCGGAATCCGAGAACGATGGTGGAGACGGCGAACGAGATCCAAACGGCGCGCGTCATGGTGGCAAGGACGGCCAGGGGCAGAACCATCCACAACCACGTGGCGGCGGTTTTGCGCCTTTGCGAGAGCGCAATGGCCAGAATCCCAAGGATGTTCAACGAAACGCCGTTGGCCACCGCCTGCAGAAATGGGCCGCGAGCGCGGTCCGGATGAAAACCAAGGCTCTCGTCAAGAATGAAACGCGGAAAGATGAGGGAGTGAGCGTTCACCAGAAAGGCAACGGCAATGAACACAAGGTAGGCGAGGGCAACAATGACGAAGATTTCAAAGTGCCTTCGTTGCGACGCGCCTCGGAACACCAGCACTGCGAGGTGAAACAGAGCAAAGGGGACGATGTACTTGCTGGCGATGATGCTCCAGATTTGCGCGTCGAACGGCTCCCGAAGCACGCGCAATACGGCGAGCGCCGTCAGCCCGAGCATGGGCAAGCTGAGCCCGGCAAAGAAGGGGATCTTATCGCGGAGCGCCATCGTCCGCAGACCAACGAAGAAGACCAGAATGCCGAACGCGATTCGGTCGGCGTAAAAAGAATAGAGGTCCGGCGGCCGGAACAGGAAAACGGTCATCGCGGCCACATAAAGGACGGAGGGAAACGCCAGTCCCAGATGAAGGGGGCGAAGCAGCAGCCCGGCAACTTGCCAAAGCGGGTTGATGTCGCTGTCCTGGGGTAAAGCTAGGGCGCGGCTGCTCATGGGTAGACCGGCATCACCGGTATCTGTAAGTTGCGGTTGGGTTTTGGGTAGGGCACGGCTTCAGCCGTGCCGTCCAGAGCTGAAAAATATGCGGGCTTTAGCCCCTGAGGTAATGTCGGCGCCGAGCTGTACACCAACTGTGAAAACGCCATAGAGTCAGGCTCCTTCCGGCGTGAACAGCACGCGAACAGTGCCGGCGAGGATGCGCAGGTCGAGAAGCAAAGTCCAGTTCTCGATGTAGGTGAGATCAAGGTGCATGCTGAGTTCGAACGACGGACAGTCGCGCGCCGTAATCTGCCACAGACCGGTGATGCCGGGCTTCACGTCCAGGCGCCGGTAGTGTTGTAGTTCGTAATGGTTGACCTCGTCGATGGGATGAGGCCGCGGTCCTACCAGGCTCATCTCCCCGCGCAGCACGCTCCAGAGCTGAGGCAGTTCGTCGAGGCTGTAGCGGCGGATGATACGGCCGATGCGGGTGACTCTGGGGTCGTCCTCAATTTTGAAGATCGGGCCTTGTCTCTGGTTGCGGGCGCGCAACTCTTCCTTAAGATGTTCGGCGTTGGTCACCATGGAGCGAAACTTGTAGCAGCGGAAGCGGCGGCCTTTGACACCGGTGCGTTCCGCGGAGTAGACGACCGGGCCGGGCGAGTCCAGCCGGATCAGCAGGGCCATGATCGCCATCAGAGGACTGGCCAAAACAAGACCGAAGGCCCCACCAGTGACATCCAGCAAACGCTTCAGAAACAAGGCAGCGCTCGGTAAGGGCTCGCGATGCAGGGTGATGACCGGCACTTCTCCTATCTGATCGATGCCGGAGTCGGGCCACGGTCCCGGGGGCAGATCGGGGACGGCGCGAATGTCCAGGTGGTTACGGAACGCGACCTCGGCCGCTTCTCGCGTTCGGGCGGGCTGACCGGGAAGAGCGAGGATAACCTCATCGATGAATTCGGCGCGCGCCAGCCAGTCCAGGTCTGCGATTCGCCCCAATACCGCCGGGGAAAGAGGCAGTTCGTCATCCACGAAGCCGCAGACGTTTGCGCCGTGGAGAGGATCCTTGCGCAGGGCCTGAGCGATGGAGCGAGCGATCGGACCACCACCGATAATAAGAATATTGCGCGCTTCCGTTTCGCGACGGCGCCGACTCCGTACGAACCTCCGCACCCAGCGCCACAGCACCAGGCCGCTCAGGCTGCTGGCAAATATCGTGAAGGCGGCAAGAGGACGCACTTCATCCCATGCAGCGATGAAGACCAACGCGATCGCGAACAGGGTTGACCGCGCCAGAACTGGGGCGACCGCAGCCGAGGGCGGATCCCCGGCGTAGCTGTAGAGTCCCTCCGAGAAGCCGAAGAGCGTTACCAAAACCGCAAAAATAGGCAGACACGCCCAGGGCAGGCCCCATGCCGGGGAGAACAGAGATGCCGCGCAGCACACTACTCCGAGAACGCTCAAATCGGCTGCCACCAACTGAAAAAGCATGAATCGATCGCCGGTGGGCTGGGGCAGGAGTTGGTGAAATAGCGTTCGCCCCTGCGTGCGGCGGGTGGCGTCTTTGTTCGCGTTCACTGGAGGTGCGGGGGTGGCGTCGACCGTCGGCGCGAACGTCGGCGACACAACCCTGAGATGCGGCATTGCCGAAATCCCAGGAATCATGCGGGCGTACTGCGACGGGTAGTCTTTCGTTTCGGTGTCCCACCGCGGGTTGGTGGTCAGTTCGCCCATAAAATTCACAGACTCCGGTACAAGCCTTGCGGCACGGGAAAACGACGTTCCGCAAGGACGGTTCCTAGCAGAGGCACTTTTGCCTTGCTCAGCTGATCCTTGATTTGAGCGGCGACCAGGCGTCTTGTTTTGTTGGCCGTCAGCACCAGCACCAGGCCATCGCAGGTTTGGCCGATGCTTGCCGTCAGCCAGGAGACCGGCGCGCACCACAGAATCGAAAAGTCGAACTCGGTTGTGAGTTCGCGGAGCCGAGATAAGTGTTGGTCGGTGATCCGGTGTCCGCAGGCGTCCGGCAGCCAGCTCTGGCGAGGAATCATCCACAGCCGTTTTGCGATCGGCCAGTCGGCCTCCGCGCGGCTGGGGGACGCGATCTGCAGCTGGCCTTGCAGGGGCGCCGCGTCCGGATGGGCATTGGCATCGATCAGCCCGACGTCGTACCGGTCTTCTTCAGCCAGAGTTTTGGCAACTTCCAGGCATAATGTCGCAGTCGCAGTCGATGCTTCGACCGGGGCAAATCCGACGTGCCGCACCGGACCCGATTCATGCCGGAAGAAGAGTTGCTGAACCAGCGCACGGATCTGCTGCGAGTGAACCGAAACCACGGGAGAGACTGCTCGGCGCGGGGGTTGCTCGCGAATTTCCGTCAAGAGCCGCGGTTCAGGGGCAGTTGGGGTGTCGCCAAGAAGCTCGCGGAAGGTGCTCACTGGACCACCACCTTGGGCCTTCCGATCCAAAAAGAGGAAGGTCGCAGAATCGCGGGCTCGGGCGCTGGCAGCCAAGCCAGTACCGGTACTCCCAGCAGGACCTGAGCTTCGTCGGGAGTACGAATGGTCGGGTCAAAGTACTCCGTCGTAAACGCGATGGCGACGCTGAATGCCATCGCCAGTCCGAAAGCGAGCAGAAAATAGAGTGGCAGGGAGCGCGCGGGCAGGGCCGGAGCAGCGGGTGGTTCCACGATGGCTACATTGAGGATGCGACGCTCGTCGAGCGCGTCCCCGATGCGTGCTTCCTCGCGCTTGTGAAGATAGAGCAGGTAGTTGTCTTCCTCGGCCTTGGCGGTGCGCAGCAAATCCTGTTGATCCACCGAGTCGGATTGCATCTGCTGGGCCGCTTGGCGCAGCGCGGCAACCTGGGCGGCAGCGTCCGATTGCCGTGCCCGCAAGCCGTCCCCTTGCACCTGGGCCTTCTCCATTTCCATCCGGGCCCACTCATAGTTGGGATCTTTGTCGCTGGTTTCATCGCGCACCGGGGTCAGCGCTTCAGCGGCAATCGACGCGCGGGTTTCGGCGATTTCCCGTTCCACTTCCTGCACCAGCCGGTAGGACGGCTCAAAGCGGCTGAGGAGCTCGGTGCGCTTGAGCAGGAGTTCCAGCAAGTGCGTCTTCATCTTTTCCAGAACTTCCGGATTATCGGCCCAGCGCTTCAGGGTGACCGAGCGGGAGGGAAACGATTTGAGCTGTTCGCCGAGCGCTGTAACCCGGCGCTCGGTCTCGACGCGATCCTGATCAATCTGGCGGTAAGCCGCGTCCGCTTCGCCCAGCTTCTGCAGCGCGATATCGCGTTCCAGCGCCGCCGAGGCCACGCCCCGTGTACGAGTAAAGTGCACCAGCTCGGCTTCCGACCGATGCATCCTCTTTTCGTATTCCGCCGTCTGCTGGTCGAAGAACTGAATCTCTCCCGGGGGGCGCTGGAGTTTCGTGTGCCGTTGCACGTAGAGGGTGGAAAGCACTGTCAGAATGCGCGCGGCTCGCTCCGGGCTGGTGTCCTTGTAACTGACCTGGATAAGGTTCGATTTCTTCAGGGCTTCGACGTCCAAGCGGCGTGCCAGCTTGCGAACCGCGTCTTCGATCGCGGCGGGGCGATCGCGATCCAGGGTGCCGGCAGGAACCAGTTCCGCCTTTTTCACAACTTCCTTCAGGAGATCTTCGTCGCGCAGCAGCTCGACTTCGGAATTGAGCTCCTCTTCGGTAATGTCGGGCCGAGTGAAATCCATAGCGCTCGGGGGTTCGGGGGAAACGATGGGGTCGAACCTGCCCCGGCGCAGCAGTACCTTGAAGTGCGATTCATATCGCGCCGAAAAGACGACGAAAAGCATCGTCGCCAGCACCACAAATGCAAAAGAAGCGGCGACCAGCCGCGGACGCCGGAACAAGGCGGCCGCGAGCTCGCGAGGTGTTGGAGATAGCTCGGTTTTCGAGTTTCCACTCAATTCCGGGGACATGGGTGACACAGCGGACGATCAAACCAGGCGGGATTTGGGTCGGAACCGGCCAGATTTTGGAGGCGAAAGTGAACGCTGCCACTCCTTTCTGCTAGAACTGCATTGGGTTCATGTACCAACTCATGGCGTTGGTGGGGACATACCTGCGGATCTTTGAAATGCGGCTTTGTGGAACAAAGATAAAGTCGCCGGGCTGAAGATGGAGATCCTCGCCAAGATCGCGAGAATCCAGCATCTTCTTAACGTCGATCACGTGGGATTCGGCTACGTACGCGGAAATCCGGCGAAACAGAACGACCTGCGAATGACGGGCCTGTTGCGTGAAGCCGCCCGCAATCGCCACCGCTTCATTTACCGTCAGATCCCCTCGCAGCTCGTACTTCCCGGGCCGCGCCACCTCACCCGAAGCGAGGAAGTAAGGTTTGTCAAAGTCTTTTAAGGTCACGGTGACCTCCGGCTGGTGCAGAAAGCCGCGGTAGGCGTTGACGATCGCCTGTTGCATCTGGGAAATCGTAATTCCTTCCGCAAACAGCGGGCCTGCGCCTTTCAGGGCTACGAAGCCATCGGGCTGCACGGTCAACGTCTGGTTGAAGTCGGGAGAAAAAGTGAAATTCACGTCCACGGTGTCCGATTTCGAAAGCCGGTAAAGCGGATGGCGTTCCCCTCCGAATGCAGGATCTCCCATGCCATCCGCTTTCCCGGGCTGTGTGATCGCTCCGCCCATGGAACGTGCCGTGCCCGGCCGATCCGGGCTCTGCGAGCTCTCCGCCGCCGCCATCTTGCCGGTTGACGAAGCAGAGGACCCAGAAGCGGGCAACGGTGCAGTCTCCTGTGCGAATGCGACCACGGCTAGCTGCAGGATGAGCATACCCGCAGCCCTCAAAACGACGCGTTTAGTCAACACATTCATCTCCGGACTCTCACCGTTGCTCAGAACGGCGAACTAAGCAGCTCGATAATTTGAGCTGTTAGCCGGAAGCTACCGCTGCGTGTCGAGCACAACAAGTCATGGAAAGTACTGTCCACCGCGGTACCGGGCACGTTTCGGCGATCGGGAAGATGACGAAATCGGCAGACGGGCCGCCTGCGCTTGGTTTCCGGCCACGAACGTCCGCGAGACGGAAGAGCCCTGTCGCAAAAGTGGTGCACCGGAGTAGCCCTCCGAAAGTAGACATCGAGGGGTGGATTCATCACCAACAGAGTGTGACAGGGCCTACATACGGTCCGTGCGCCTTTGGGCATGATGGTGACGTGAAGACCATACGTTCCGCAGAACTCTCCACGGAAATCCGGCCCGTCGAAGCCGAGGCAGTGAAAGTGCTGATCGCCGATTCCGCTCCGATTCAATCTCAACTCCTGACGCGGGCTTTGAAAAGCCGCCGCGAGTTTGAGGTTTCCGCCGTCGCTTTGGATACGGCCGCCCTCCACGATTACATGCAATCGAATCCCACCGACGTGGTCCTGGTTGCCGGGAATCACCTGCCGGATTTGAGCCTGCTGCGCTGGTTGCGCGTCTCCTATCCCAAAGCCGCTCCCGTGCTGCTGGCCGAAAGCGAAGACCGCGAACTGGTGGTGAATGCCTTGCGCGCGGGCGCGAAGGGAATTTTTCTTTTTACCCACACTCCTTTCCCCATGCTCTGCAAGTGCATTCACTGCGTCTTCCGGGGAGAGGTTTGGATCAACAGCCAGCAGATGAATTATGTGCTGGACGCTTTATCGGAAGTGCCCACGCTGCGGGTAGTCAACTCCAATGGCAGGTCTCTGCTGACGCCCCGCGAGGAGCAGGTGGTCGCGCTGGTAGCCGACGGCCTGACCAACCGCGGAGTCGCCGACGAACTGGGGCTGAGCGAACACACCATCAAGAAATATCTGTTGCGCATCTTCGACAAGATTGGGATTTCGAGCCGCGTGGAGCTGGTTCTCTACGCCATGTCGCACGGCGAGAATCGCCCGGCGGAATGGATGCCAAGCCATGCCCCGCAGCGGGTGGTGTAAGTAC
>PKXK01000100.1:0-12423 GCA_003132325.1 Acidobacteriaceae bacterium | reverse complement strand
GCTTTCCACGCGGGATAAATCCCGAAGACCAGCCCTACAGCGGCCGAGGCGACGAAGGCGAACATCGACCAGTACATCGACATGGTGGCCGGAAGCGATGGAAACGCAACCGGGACAATCGCCGTGATGAGAGCGCCCAGCGCGAGCCCGATCACTCCGCCGACAGCTGTGAGCATCACGGCTTCGAGCGTGAATTGCATCAGGATGTCGCGCTTGCGGGCGCCCATGGCTTTGCGCACTCCGATTTCGCGGGTGCGCTCGGTCACCGAAACCAGCATGATGTTCATCACACCCACGCCGCCCACGATCAGGCCGACACTCGAAACCGCAAACATGAAGATGAAGATCATGCTCGTGATTTGATTCCACACATCGGAAATCGAGTCTTGGGTAAAGACCGCGAAATTGTCCGGCTTTTCGGTCGGGACCCTGCGGCGGCGGCGCAGCAACTCGCGCATTTCGTCGATGGCTTTAGGCATGTCGTCGTGCGAGGTAGCCTTGACGCTGATCCAGTATTGCTTCAGTTCGGGGTGCAACTTCCGAAACGTGCTCAGGGGAAAGAAAACAATATTGTCGTCAGGATTTTTTCCTCCACCAAACACGCTCTTACGGACTTTCGCCACGCCGATCACCGTAAACAACTGGCCTTCGATGTCCAGTTCCTTGCCTAGCGGCTGTTCACTTGGAAGAAGTTCCGCCGCAGTATCGTGGCCGATGATGATGACCGACGCGCGGCGCTCCTCATCGATATCGCTGAACCAGCGGCCAGAGTCGAGGGCAACGTCGATGACATCTTTGTAGGAACTGGTGTCGCCTTCGAGAATGGTTTGTTTTGCCTTGCGGTCCTTGTATTTGACGGAATAAGTGCCGGTGCCGAGTTCGGGACGGAAATAGCGCACGCCGACGGTCACCGCTTTCACGTGCGGCAGATCCTGCATCGCCATGGCGTCGTCGAAGGTCAGTTCCTTGCGGGTGCGCATCTCTTCCGTCGGACGTCCGAAGGTGAAGGGTTCCAGGTGGAAAGCGAAAATGATGTTGGAACCCAGGCTGCTGATGACCTGGCTTACGTTGTCGTTCAAGCCGCGCACGATCGACGAAATCCCAATGACGACGGCCACTCCAATCACAATGCCGAGCACGGTCAGCGACGAGCGCAGTTTGTTGCTGCGGATGGTGTCGACCGCCATGTTCAGGCCTTCGCCGAATTCGCCTTTGACTAGCATTGCTTCAAGACCTTTTCACCGCCGAGACGCAGAGGAAGCCTGAGACTTCCAGCGGCCTGCCAGGTTTCCCCTGTGAACCTCTGTGCCCCCCGTGGTTCAAGCTTTTCTTACGTCTCAAAGCGCAGCGCCGTGATGGGGTCAAGTTTGGCTGCGCGGCGCGCCGGATACACTCCGAAAAAAATGCCAACGCTTGCCGCCACCAACACTCCCGCCGCTACCGCCCATAGTTTGATCTCTGAGGGCATGCCGATGGCGAGTGTGACGCCCTTGGCTACCACGATCCCGAGCAACACGCCGATCAGGCCTCCCGCTTTGGCCAGGAACAGAGACTCGATGAGAAACTGCAGCAGAATGTCGTTGGCGCGCGCGCCCATGGCCTTGCGGATGCCGATCTCCCGCGTCCGTTCCGTCACCGAAACCAGCATGATGTTCATGATCACGATGCCGCCGACCACCAGCGAGATGGCGGCGATCCCGATCATGGCGTAAAAAAACGTGCCGCTGAAGTTCGACCAGATACTCAGCAGGCTGTCGTTGGTCTCGATGTCGAAATTGTCGTCATCGCCGGGGTGGACGTGGCGGCGGGCGCGCAGAATAGCCCGCGTCTCGTCCATCGCTTCATCGAATCCGGCGCCGCTGGCCGCGGCCTTGCCCGAGATGCGGACGCTGGTGTGAGAACCATTCTGTTTCTGATACGAGGTGATGGGCATGATCGCGTAGTTATCCAGGCTCTGGCCAAGCGTCTTGCCTTTGCGTTTGCCGACGCCAATCACGCGATAGACCCAGCCGTCGACACGAATCTCCTTGTCAATGGGATCCATGCCGGGCATCAATTTATCCACGATGTCGGGACCGATGACAACGACAGCGGAGTTGTTCCTCATGTCTATATCGTTGATCATGCGCCCGGCGGTGAGGTCGACATCCAGAATCGGCACCATGGAGGGCGTCATGCCGCGGACCCAGGTATCGGTGATGGACTGCTCACCATACTTGACGTGTCCGCTCTCGTTGCGGAGCGCGGCTCCTACCCATTCGCAGTGCTTGCAGGCTTCGAGGACCGCTTCGTAGTCCTCCATGGTGAGGTCCTTGCGCTTTTCGCCCTCGAGCACTTTGTCGATGTTGGTGGTCGCGGGGGAGCTCTTGAACACGATAAAGACGTCAGCGCCCAGATTGAAAATCTTGGTCGCGACGTAGCCGTTGATTCCGTTGACGAAGGTGACCACGGCAATCACGGCGGCCACTCCGATGACCACGCCGAGCAAGGTGAGCGCGGAGCGCAGTTTGTTCGCCCACAACGACTGAAACGCGATCTTGATCGCCTCGGAAATGTTCATGAGATCAGGTCTCAGGTCTCAGGCTTCAGTTTAACAGCGCGCCCACGGACCAAAGACAAGTCACCCAACGTGCGGCATCTGTTGTCGCCAGTACTGCCCGCGCTATCGCCTGCACTATAATGAGGTCGTTGGCAGCCGGACCGGACGGTCGCTGTNNAAGACAGAGGAAAGTCCGAACTCCGCAGAGCAGTGTGCCGGATAACGTCCGGGACGGCCGGTTCAAGCCGGTTGGACGGAAAGTGCCACAGAAAACATACCGCCCGAGCCGCAAGGCTCAGGTAAGGGTGAAAAGGTGCGGTAAGAGCGCACCGCCGGCGCAGTAATGCGGCGGGCAGGGCAAACCCCACACGGAGCAAGACCAAATAGGGAGGGATTTCCCAGTGAAGCTTCGGCTTTGCCGGGGACGCGTGCCGGCTCGGCGCGCCACAACCTCCGGGTAGGTCGCTTGAGCCTCGCAGTAATGCGTGGCCCAGAGGAATGACCGTCCCGCCGCAAGGCGGACAGAATTCGGCTTACAGGTCCGGCTGCCACAAGCTTTTCGTCTTCGGAGCTACTTATTCTTCCAGACAGGCTTGCGCTTTTCCAAAAAGGCGTTGAGCCCTTCGGTGGCATCTTCGGTCCTCATCAATTCCCCCAGATACAGTTGTTCAGCAGCCGCAATACCCTCGGGGAGGGTCTTACCGAGGGCGCGATTCACGGCTCGCTTGGTCAGCCTTAGGCTGGAGCCGCTCAGGGACGTGAGCTTGCGAATGAATTCGCCGGTCATCTCGCCAAAGGTCGCGGCAGGAAATACCTGGTTGATTAGACCGATGCGGTGAGCTTCGGCCGCATCGATGGATTCTCCGGTCAAGAGCAGTTCGAGCCCGCGGTTGCGGCCGGCCCGAGATGGAAAAAGCGCCGCCGCTACGGGAGGGAAGACGCCGACTTTGATTTCGGGTTGGCCGAAGACGGACCGATCCGAGGCCAGGACCATATCGCAAACCACGGCGAGTTCACAGCCGCCGCCGAGCGCCATTCCGTCGACCAGCGCGATGCTCGGTAGATCCAGCGAATGGAGCAGACCGATCATGCCATGAAACTTCTCCAGCATTTCCCCGACCTGCTCGGGAGCGTGGTCCTGGATGGAGACTCCGGCGGAAAACGCTTTCCCTGCGTGGGCGATGACGAGAACGTTGGCATCGCTCGCGGACTGCACTCGTGCCAGCGCCTCATGCAACTCTGCGATCATCGGGATGTCGAGAATGTTCAACGGTGGCCGGTTCAGCGTGATCCTGGCTACACGGTCTTGAATCTGGCAGACCACGCTGGCAGGTTGGGTTGGCATAGAGCAGTCCTCGCGATGGGATTACACGTCTACTACATTTTCACCTATTCCACCCTCGGGAATGGGGTTCGACGCTCAGCCCTGAAGGGGCGTCGAATTTTGAGGGGATGTCCAGCCGGGGACATACTTTACACTTTAGACCGGGCACATACTTTACAGTTTTGCCCCGGTTGCGAGGCCGGGCTTCTTCAGCAGCGTGCGAATTAGGCGGCGCGTTCGGGAGGCTTGGGCTGCTTACTCTTTTCCTTGTTTGCGGCATCCAGCCGGATGCGTGTGACTCGCGCCGTCTCCTCAACCAAATCGCCGTTGACGCGAGTTCCATCTCCCGCCATCACTTGACCTGCGGCTAGGGCGAAGCGCAAGGCGTCCGCTTGATCGTCAAAATACAAAATGACTTGTCCCGACATAGTACTTCTCCCTGGGTCTGACTTCGCGGCGCCCGCATGTAGCAAGCGAGGGTTAACCGGTAAAGATCCAATTAAGACGCAGGTGGCGCTGCAACGAACGAGTGTCGGCGATAACCTCGACTCCTATTCTCTCGATTGTCGGAGAATGCCGGTGTCCGTAATAGTGCTTTTGTTGGTTCTCGCCCCGGTTTGAGAGAAGGATTTGCTTCAATCCAGAGAAACCGGCAGCCTGAGGTGCATGTTCTACCGGGTGTGCTGAGGGGTGCTTATTTTAGGCTTCCTTGGATAACCATCTAACGATAGAATCGTCTAAAAGACAATCAGGTCTGAATCGTCAACATCGGGGTGAAATGCTAAAGGTGCCGGCAAATCGGGGCGTATTCGTCAGAGCGGTGTGTCTGCTCTGCGTTGCCCTAGTGTGCGTGATGGGGACTGTGCAAGCCACCCACTCGCATCCCGAGAACTCGACCGCATCCCACCACGCCTGCTCGATTTGCGCGACCGCTCATGTCGGAGTTAACACCGCGCCGGTTGCGTCCGCGCCGGTACTGGTTACGACAGCTCTGGCGAGTTCGGTTGCGGAAGTTTCCCCGATTTTCCGTCCCGCCATCACCCAGTTTATTCGTCCTCCACCTGCGTTCTGATTCCGCGCCCCATCCAGTAAGTATTCCCAAAAAGACCGCGAGCTTCGATCTTCCATGTGATCGGACTTCGCTCCACGGCCATTATTGGAGGAATCATGCGTTTATTTGATAAGAACTGGCTGGCTGCGGCTATGGTGGCCGTTGCTGCGGTGTTGAGTGTTGGGGCTGCAAATGCGCAGTCGGGTGGAAGTTCGATCGGCGGTGCCGTCCTGGATCCTTCGGGCGCGGTGGTGGCGAATGCCAAGGTTCAGATTCATAACGCGGTGAGTGGCTATGATCGAACCACCACTACAGACAGTAAGGGGAATTTCAGTTTTCCGAACGTGCCGTTTAATCCGTATCACATGACGGTGACGGCCGCGGGATTTGCTCAATACGCGCAGGATGTGGAGATCCGGTCGGCACTGGGCGTGAATGTGAAAGTCAGTTTGACGGTGGCCAGCAGTACCGACACGGTCACGGTCGAGGCGGGGGCGGATTTGGTGGAGAACGATCCGACGGCTCATACCGACGTGGATCGCTGATTGTTCGATAAGCTCCCCCTGGAAAGCCAGTCGTCGTCGCTGAGTTCGCTGGTCACGCTGGCGACTCCCGGGGTCGCGGCGGATTCGAACGGCCTTTTCCATAGCTTTGGCGACCACGCGGAGAACTCGTTTTCGCTCGACGGCCAGCCGATTACCGATCAGCAGAGCAAAGTGTTTTCCAACCAGGTTCCTCTGGACTCGGTCCAATCACTGGAGGTCATCGCCGGCGCTCCACCGGCGGAGTACGGGGGTAAGACCAGCCTGGTCATCAACGTCACGACGCAGTCCGGCCAGGGGCAGACCACGCCCCACGGCGCCGTAACGGCGTCCTATGGCAGTTTTGGCTCATCCAGTGTCGGATTCAACCTGGGCTACGGCGGCCAAAAGTGGGGGAATTTTATCTCCGTGAACGGACTCAACAGCGGCCGGTTTCTTGATCCGCCCGAGTTCGCCGTGATGCATGACAAAGGCAACGAAGAGAACCTTTTTGATCGAGTTGACTACAAGCTTTCAAACGCAGACTCGCTGCAGTTGAACTTTGGCTACTCGCGTTCCTGGTTTCAAAATCCTAATTCGTTCGACCAGCAATTACATACCTGCGTCCCAGGGTACCCATGCAATTCCTCCGGTCAGATCGTCAACCCGCTCACTGGCAGTCCCCTGGGGTCAGCGGATCAGGTTTCGCAGATCAAGACCTTTAACATTGCGCCGACCTGGACACGCGTGATCGGCACGAACACAGTGTTTACCTTTGGCGGCTATGTAAGACGCGATCAGTACAACTACTACCCGAGTTCGAACCCGTTTAACGATTTGGCCCCGGACCTTCAAGGCGAGACCGTGGCTCAGAATCGAAAGCTCACGAATGCGGGCTTGCGGTCCAACGTAGCGTATGTGAAAGGGATCCACAACATTAAGGTGGGCGCCACGTACGGACAGACGTTCCTTAGTGAGGATGACGGGATCGGAATCGTCGATCCGACGCTGGTTCAGGGGCTCAAAGACGCGAATGGCAACCTCTGCCTCAGCCCGAGCGGCCAGTTGCTTGATGCTCCTTGCACGATTCTGGCGCCCTACGATTTGACGGGCGGCGGAGGCCTATACACGCCAGGGGGTCTCTTCTCCTTCCACGGCCACACGGACGTGAAGGAACTGGCGCTCTATGCCCAGGACTCGATCACCGTGCGAAACTGGTCGTTCAACCTGGGTCTGCGCGGCGATTTCTACAACGGACTCACACGAGACCGGCAAGCGGAGCCCCGCGTGGGCATTGCGTACAACATCAAGCCAAGCAATACAGTGCTGCGCGTTTCTTACGCGCGAACCATGGAGAGTCCATTCAACGAGAACCTGGTGATTGCCAGCACAGGATGCAATATCCCGTTCCTGGCCACGCTTGTGCCACCACCCGGCGTCACCTGTAACGCAGGGCCGGTTACTCCGGGCTATAGGAATGAATTCCACGCCGGCCTGCAACAGGCGCTCGGGCGGTATCTGCTCGTGAGTGGCGATTACATTTGGAAGTACACGCACAATGGCTACGACTTTGGGACCGTAGGCAGCACGCCGATCACGTTCCCGATCGAGTGGCACAACGCGAAGATTCCAGGATATGCGATCCGGGTGAGCGTGCCAAACTACCGTGGGTTTTCGGCGCAAGTGGTAATGTCCAGCGTGGCCGCGCGCTTCTTCCTGCCGCAAGTCGCGGGGCTTCCCATTATTCCTCCGGCGACCGGCGTGTTCCGCATTGACCACGACGAAAAGTTCAACGAGACGACGCACCTTCAGTACCAGCCGTGGAAAACCGGGCCGTGGGTGGGGTTCAATTGGAGATATGACAGCGGGATGGTAGCCGGTGCGACGCCGTGTTACAACCTGCTAACTGCAACTTGTGCAGGCGCGTCGACTACGGTAGGTGGCTTACCGGCTGTGAACTTGATTAACACCATCAGCGGCGCGCCCCTGACTGCCGACCAGGAATTTCAGGCGGGATTCTTTTGCGGTTCGCAGCATGCAACCCCGACTCAGGCTCTTCCTACGCTAACGAACACCGCTTACGGCCAATGTCTTGCGTCGCAGTTCGGATCGACATTCATAAGCGTGCCAGCGCCTAACACGGAAAACGACGATCACAATCCGCAGCGTATCCAGGCGCGCAGTCTTTTCGATCTCTCGCTGGGCGATGACAATCTTTTCCATGGTGAAAAGTACAAGTGGAGTGTTCAATTGACCGCTATCAACCTGACCAACAAAACAGCGCTGTATAACTTCCTGTCCACCTTCAGCGGGACGCATTACGTGACGCCGCGCACGCTGACGGCTCAGATCGGATTTCACTTCTAAGGAAAGTCTGATTAAATCCCTGACTGCCCCCGCGCACCCCTGAGCCTGCCCTGAGCGAAGCCGAAGGGAGTGTCCGCTCTACATATTCAAAAAGGCCGCGCTGCTTTCGGCAACGTGGCCTTTGTTGCATGCTGCTCTACCCTAGGCTGCCGCCACGTTCTCGTGCGCGGCGATTGTGTACACGACCACCGCTTTCTTCCCGCCTTTCGCGGCCGTGGCATGGATTGTATTCAAGTTAACGCCCTTCGCGGCGAGTCGATCTAGATACTCCGCGAGCGCGCCGGGCTTGTTCGGTAACTCGTACTCCTCGGCGGTGGTTTCCTTGTAAGTGAGCCGGGCTTCGTCGAGCGCTTTCTTGGCTCGCCGCGCATCCTCGACGACGAGTTCCACCGTGCCGGTCGTTCCTTGTGCTGTTCCGAGGAGAGCGAGAATGTTCACCTTGGCGTTTCCCATCGTGCGAGCGATCTCGGCAACTGTCCCCGGTCGATTCTCAATCGAAATTGCGAACTGCTTGGTCTTGGCCATGTTGGGTCCTCCTATGGCTTTCGGCTGGGAATTATACGCCGGAATGTGCGGGGAGCGTCCGCCTTTTTAGTGAGTTTGGTTGAGAAGCCACAAGACCAAAAAGAAAAGCCCCAGCACTCGATACAGTGTCGTAACGTCGCGTAGCATCGCCACACGCCGCACTGCCACTAGTCGAAGTCAATCTTCTCGAATCCCAAACCCTGCAACAGACTGCTGATCGTCGAAGCCGCATTCTGCTGCGCCGTTCGCAAAATGCCATCGGCCAAGGCCGCGTCTTGCAGCTGACGTTCCGCCTCCTGCCGCACCTGCGTTTCCAGGTTCGGATCGGTTGGCACGAGCAACCCGGTTTGCCGCGAATAGACCCGCGTCTTCGCGCTGTCGAGCCGGGTGCTGAACACCTGCGCCGCGGGAAGATGCAAGCGCACCTGCTTGCCATCTACTCTGACGTCGTCCGGCTTTAGATTTGAGAAATCAATCCCGGAGACAACTTCGCCGTGCACCATCATCAAAAGGCGATCTCCCGTCAGAAAATCCGGGAGAAGGGGATTCTCTTTCGCCCCAGTCACGAGCTTGTCCACGGTGTAAACCACGGTTTCCAGCCGCTGCAGCCGCTGAATGCGATCAACCACCGTGGGCTGGCTAACATCGATGCTGACGGTTCTGCCGGTAACCGCCGACAACATTTGGCTCAACAGAGCGCGCCCCGAATGCCGGGACAGCATCAACCATCCAACCGCACCGAGACCCAGAACTCCAAGGAGCAGCCCAACAACGATGAGAGCGATCGCAACCGTCGCACGCGATCGAGGAGGTTTAGAAGCCTGATAACCTGTATCAGGATCTTGAGGCATGCAGCAAGGTTACCACCCGAACGAATCGCAGAGTCGTCCACTGCTTAGCTCAGCGGCCTCTGGGAGTTTCGTCGACCACCGATTAGGATGGGTACCCCCCCACCCCGGTATATTAGAATCAACGGGTTAGCGAAAATTTTCCCGCAAAGTATTCAAGAATAATGACTTATATGGAAAGTATTCCGGAATAAGGACTTAGGTTGTCAAAGAGCGCTGAAAATTGGTTTGGGGCAGCTTCGAGGTGCGTCTTGGTGGACGGACACATCTCGAAACTGCCCCAATCAGATCTCTATTTTCGCGCTCGGTGGGTTGTAAGTCAATAGATTTCGATCACGGACGCCTCCACGCACCGCACAGCCGAGCTTTCACTCCTCCCGCCGAAACTCTGAAACAACCTCGATCACTCCCACGATGTTCTCGTTGCAGCTTCTCCAGATCCCGGCGGTAGGCCACTTCTCAAAAAGCGTGAGAAGTGGCGCACCCGGCGGAGGGTTTGTGATAGTGACGTCGTCGGTCATCGGCGTCCAGAATAAAAGCCGCAACTTTCAATCTAAATAATTAGACCTATCAGTATGGCATCAGGCTATCATTTGGGCGATGACAAACCTGCCTGCAACACTTTCAAGCTCGCATCTGTGGGAGACGACCCTCGCTGCCCAAGCTGACGACCGATTCCTCGAGCAAAGGCAGCGCCTACGAAGTTCCTTCCTATCTTTTCGGGAAAGGGCGGCACATTTGGCTGGCGAAATCCGGAAGGATCTGCCAGATCTAACGGTTCACGATATAACCCATCTCGATGCACTTTGGGAGGTAGCCTCAACGATCTCGGGAGCGCCGTACGCCCTGACGCCAACGGAGGCTTTTGTCCTCGGAGGAGGAATCCTGCTCCATGATCTCGCCATGTCAGTCGCCGCTGTTCCCGGTGGGCTGGTGGCTATTAAGAAAGATCCCAGGTGGCTCGACCTTGTAACGTCGGAATACCGCGCAGCCCGCGATCGAGATCCGAGCCCGGCGGAGGTCAGCAAACCCGACGTCCAGATTGAAAAGCGCGTTCTGTTCGAGTTACTGCGGCAGCTACACGCCGAAAACGCAGAGAAGCTAGCTTTTGCCTCGTATCTTTCTAGTGCCGGCGAACCACTCTTTTTGATTGAAGACGCGGAGATTCGGCAGACTTTCGGGCATGTCATCGGGCGCGTTGCGCACAGTCATTGGTGGTCGATTGGCGATGTCGAGAGCCAGTTCAGTCGGGTGGTCGGTCCGCCACACTGGTGTCCTCCCGCCTGGACGATCGATCCCTTAAAAGTGGCATGCCTGCTTCGAACGGCCGATGCAGCACACCTGGACGCGGCACGAGCCCCCATGTTCCTGCGGGCTATTAGCAAACTCTCTCCCGCTGCTGAGAAGCACTGGAGTTTCCAGGAGAAACTGAATAAGCCGTATCTCCGAGAGGATGCCCTTGTCTTCACAAGTGCCGGTGCATTCGTACTCGCCGATGCTGGAGCCTGGTGGCTGTGCCTTGAGAACCTCCGTATGGTTGATCGGGAACTGCGTAGCGTGGACTCTTTGTTTGCGGACAAAGGATATCCCAGATTTCAGGCTCGAAGCGTAGCCGGAGTCGATCTCCCCGAAAGGCTCATCACCTACATTCAGACGGACGGATGGTTCCCTATCAATGCGACGGTACACGTCACGGATCTGCCGAGAATTATTCGAAGCATTGGGGGTGACGAATTGTATGGCAAACGCCCCGAGATCGCCGTACGCGAGCTTGTGCAGAACTCCTCCGATGCTATTCGCGCGCGTCGACTTTACGAAAGTCGCGATCCTAGCTTTGGGCGCGTTGCCGTTGTCCTGTCGAAGGCCCCCAGTGGCGAGTACTGGCTCGAGGTTACGGATGACGGAGTTGGAATGTCACAACGGGTGCTCACCGATTTCCTACTGGATTTTGGTAGAGCATTTTGGGGATCTCCGCAAATGCAGGAGGAGTTCCCAGGACTTCTTTCGTCAGGGATCAATCCCACCGGCAAATACGGAATTGGATTTTTCTCCGTCTTCATGGCTGCCGAGCAGGTTCAAGTCGTGACACGGCGCGCGGACTCGGCGGCCAAGGATACCCTCATTCTAGAATTCAGCTCAGGCCTAGATGGCCGCCCCATACTTCGTCCCTCAAGAGAAGACGAACAACTAGTAGACAGCGGGACCGTCGTTCGACTTAGACTATTGAAAAACCCGCGGCATAAGGGAGGTTTGTTGCACGGCTACGCGGGTCGGGGTGCAAAGACGGTTGCGGCCCTCTGTCGTTCGCTCTGCCCCGCCCTCGACGTAGATCTCTACGTCACCGAAGACGGAAAGACAGAAAAGGCGGTAGGAGCGCGAGACTGGCTGGCAATCGATGGGCCCGAACTACTCTCCCGGATGGAACCGCTCGGGGAGAGAAACGTCGCGGGTGCCGCTTCGCAAAAATTCCGGGACAGGGCTGGAGCAAACCTTCGATTACTTAAAGACGATGACTGCGACACCTACGGCCGCGCTTGCATTACCGTCGGCTTTTCACACTTCTCACGGAACCTCGACCTGAGCGGAACGGTCACGGTTGGCGGCCTGAAGGCCTGTACATTATCAGGGATCATGGGAATCCTTGTGGGACAGCCGACAAGGGCAGCGCGAGACGGCGCAACCCCCACCGTCCCACTTGCGGTCCTGAAGCGGTGGGCTGAAGAACAGGCAGAACTGGTCCCCAAACTGTGGGAGAAACCTGAAGATCAAGCTGGCTGCGCACAGTACATCCGAATGTGTGGAGGCTCGACAAAGCGCCTTCCGATAGCCATATTCCGAGGGAAATGGTTGTCGTATGAAGACCTGACGAAGATTGTCGATCCTCCTGACGTGGCGATTCTCATCGACCATTTCATAATGGAGTATGAGCTAAAGCTCCTCAAATCTCTGAAGCTCCACGACAACGTTTTTATAACAAACACGTCTGGTTGGCCTGGATTGCTCCAGTCGGAGAGTCACGATCCTTGGCCCGGCGATCTCGACACCAACTTCACATTTGGAGGTTATCGTGACACAGCGTTAACACCGCTAGCAGGGGCCGTTCTGGACGGGTTAGCTGGAGCTTGGAAGGTGACTCGTGAGGAAGTCGTCGCCGCAAATGATCTTAAGAGGGAACAAGATGTTGCCGTGGGCCGTGAAGAAGGTAGAGAAATTACTGTCCGGGCGATGAAGATTGCAAAACCCGCCGC
>PKXK01000269.1 GCA_003132325.1 Acidobacteriaceae bacterium | reverse complement strand
CTCGCCGACCGCATCAAGAAAGTTCAGGACAGCCATTTGCTCGAACTGATTCAGGACGTCAGCAGCGGCGCCGTCAGCCCCAGCGATGTCCCTGCCCAGAGCAAGAAGTTTCCGCCCGCGGTGGTCGCTTTGCCTTTTCCGCGCGCCATCTCCGCTGTCGCCGGAGCCAACGCCAATTCCAAATCCAATTCCAACGACGCGCATCCGGCTCAGATATCCGGCAGCGTCGGTCAGGCACAGGCTCGGCCAGGTGCTCCCGCGCCTGCCAACTGGTTCGGCCGGGCGCCGGTCCCCGTCGCCGATCATCACAGCGAGCAAGAAGACTATCTTTGGGGGGTGTAAACCACCGCGCGTAGTCGCTGCGGGAACGGCTCGACGGCTGCGGAAGAACTAAGGCTCTTCGTATCAGGGCATCGCTTTAGCGATGCCGTAGTTCGTCAAAATCGGAAGCCCCTTTAGGGGCCGGGCATCAAATTTTTCCGCAGCCTCTTGATCTGGGCTACCGCGGCGGCCTTTCCTCATTTATTCTTTCGGAAACGACTCGAGGATTCCATGCAACTCCGCGTCACTTCCCTCCCCGGCGACGGAATTGGTCCTGAAGTTATCTCCCAAGCCATTTGCGTACTGGAAGAAGCAGCCACCGGCTTTGGCCACGATCTCGAACTCGACGAAAAGGAAATCGGCGGCGTAGCTCTGGCGAAGTTCGGTAATCCCTTGCCGGACTCGACCGTTCAGGCCTGCCTCGCCTCACAAGCCGTGCTGCTCGGGGCAGTCGGCAGTCCCGCCTTCGATCACAATCCTCGCGAGCTTCGCCCCGAAGCCGGCCTGCTGCGCCTCCGCCAGGAACTCGGAGCGTTCGCCAATCTCCGTCCCGCGGTCTTTTATCCGGCGCTCGCCGCCTGCTCGCCGCTGCGCGAAGAAATCGTGAAAGGAACCGACATTCTCATCGTGCGCGAACTGCTCGGCGGATTGTATTTCGGCCAGCCTCGCTCCATCGCAGGCGAACCCGGCGCGCGCCAGGCGCTCAACACCATGCGGTATGGTGAGTCGGAGATCGAGCGCATCGCCCGCATTGCCTTTCAACTCGCTCGCACCCGCCGCCGGCGCCTGCTCTCCGTCGACAAGTCGAATGTTCTGGAGTGTTCGCGCCTCTGGCGCGAAGTCGTCACTCGCATCGCCCGCGATTTCCCCGATATCCAACTCTCCCACATGTACGTGGACTCGGCTGCCATGTCGCTCGTCCTCAGGCCGACCGAGTTCGACGTCATCCTCACCGAAAACATGTTCGGCGACATCCTCTCCGATCAGGTTGGCGGGATCGTGGGAGCGCTCGGCCTGCTCGCCTCCGCCAGCATCGGAGGCCCGGTCGGTCTCTACGAACCCGTCCATGGNNTGCCCAAAGAAGCGGAGTGCGTGGAGGCCGGCGTCATCTCCACCTTGATGGGAGGCTTCCGCACCCGCGACCTGGCGCGCCCCGGCGAGCGCACCGTCTCCACCATGGCAATGGGAGCGCAGATTGCCGAATTCGTGCGCCTGGCCGCAGACGCAACCAGTCGAGCCGCCTCGTAGTCGATGAAGTGTGGCGCGGACACTCCTGTCCGCGACCGTTGCTTTTGCCGTTGCCGTTGTTTTTGCCGTTGCCTCTGGGTGTCTCAGCGAAGTCGTGCGAGACGCCGCACCGCGGTCTGTCTACACCTTCCCCGCCTCCGCNNCGCTGTGCGCCCACACCACCGGAACCTCTTCGACTCGCAAGCCCGCGCGCCGCGCCAGAAACAGAATCTCCGGATCGAATCCCCAGCGCTCAATTTTCTGCAAAGGAAAGATGCGCTGCGCCGCGTCTCGCCGAAAGGCCTTGAATCCGCATTGCGTGTCCGCGTAACGCAAGCCGAGAATTGCCCGCAGCACCAGATTGAAGATTCGTCCAAACGCCTGCCGGTACAACGGTTGCCGTTCGGTCTGCAGTTCCGCACGCAGCCAGCGCGACCCGATCGCGATGTCGGCGCCGTGACCAATCGCGTCGAACAGTTTCCGCGCCTCCGTGATCGGGGAAGAAAGATCGGCATCGGTGAATAAACAAATGTCGCCGCGCGCATGCAGCATCCCGTTGCGCACGCTGTAACCCTTGCCGCGGTTTCCGGGGTTCTCGACCAGCAGAATCTGGGGATGCGACTGGGCGTATTCCCGTACAATTTGCGCGGTGTCGTCGCTCGAGCCGTCGTTGACCACCAGAATTTCAGCGTCCCAGCCTTGTTCCTGCGTATAGCTGAGCAGCGCATCGAGCGTCGGCCGGAGGCGGACGCTTTCGTTGTAGGCGGGAATGACGACGCTGTAGATCAAGGGCATTGAATCAGTGAATCATTAGGCCATTGAGAGATTGAATCATTGAGACATTGAATCATTTATGCGTCGGACCTGGAAGAGGTTTCAATGACTCAATGAATCAATGGCTCACGCCACCTGCCGCCGCTTGTCGAGCATGCTGAAGAACTCCGCGACCAACTCCTTGTCCCAAAGTCCGTCTCGCGCTTCGGCGCGCATGGTCGCCACAGCCTGCTCGTGGCCGAGCGCCGGCTTGTACGGACGCGCCGTACGCAATGCATCATAAATATCCACCACCTGCAGAATCCGCGCCAGCAGCGGGATCTCGCCCTCCCGCAGCCCATCCGGATATCCGCTGCCGTCCGAGTGCTCGTGATGATGCCGGATGATCGGAAGCACCAGCCGCAACGACTTCAGCGGACGGCAAATGCTTTCGCCGGTCACCGGATGCAGCTTCATGATCTCCCACTCCGGCGGCGTCAGATCGCTCCCTTTGCCTTTCGTCAGGATGTAATCCGGCACCTTGATCTTTCCCAGGTCGTGCAGGTAGCCGCCACGCTCCAGGGCCACAATGCTTTCTGCGCCCAATCCGAGAAAGCGCCCCAGATCCGAAGCGTTGCGCCTCAGTCGCTCACAGTGGCCTTCGGTGTAAGGATCACGCGCCTCCACGCTCAGCCCCAGCGTGCACAGCACCGAATCGGCGGTTTCCAGTTCGTCGGTGAACTCCTTCAACTTCAGTAACGAACCCACGCGCGCGAACAATTCTTCGGAACTGATGGGCTTGGTCAGAAAATCGTCGGCGCCCGCTTCAATGCCCTTCACGCGGTCTTCTTGAGCGCTCAAGCCCGTGATCATCACGATCGGAATCAGCCGCGTCCTGGAATCCTCTTTGAGTTCGCGGCACAATTCGTAGCCGCTCTTGCCGGGCATGATCACGTCAAGCAGGATCAGATCCGGAGCCTCGCGCCGAATTTCCGCCTCCGCCTCCGCCGCGTTGTGTACCGCAACCGTTGGATAGTCGCGGCTCGACAGCAACTCCTTCAGCAGCGCCGCGTTCACCACATGGTCCTCTACCACCAGAATCGATTGCTTCCGGCGGCCAGCCAGCAGATCGCCCATACCCGCGTAAGAACCCGATTGCGGAGAAAACGTTGTCTGGCGCTGTCGTGGCGGCATGCTCATCACTTCACCTGCTCATAAAGCCCATGGTATCTGAAAACCATTTTCAATACCACGAACCATGCAGGAAGGCCGCTGAGCGCGCGGGGGTGTGGGGACGTCCGGCCTCGCCAGAAAACCGAACATTTTCCCTGTTCAGCCGTCATAGCGCCGACTTCCGCGCCCGTGCCACCCTTCCATCATGCTGCGAAAACTCTTCTTGATCTCGGTCGCGCTCTGTCTGCCGTGGAGCGAATGCGCCGCCGTCCCGAAGCCGCACGTCATCGCTTTCGGAAAATGGATTTCCGCCAAGTGGCCCAACGCCACCGGACAGAAGCTGCTCGAACTGAAAGTGCGCGCGCTGTTTGTCGACACCCGACTCAAGGAATACACCACCGGAACTCCGCACGAACTGACCGACCGCCTGTTCGTAGTCCGGCGCGCCTTTCGCGTAAACGATGCCCTGCCCACGGAAACTGCCAACGCCCCGCGCTGGCAATGGCAACGCGGAGGCTGGCTGCTCGTCGACCGCATCACCGGACGAGTCTCCCAACTCAACCTGCCCGAGTTCGATCCCTTCTATTCAACCGCGAGCTGGTATCGCGACTACATCGCCTACTGCGGCGTCTCCGAAGACGGCAAGAAGCTCTACGCGGTCGTAGCCCAGGTGGGACGCCGCAAGCCCATCCTGAAAAAAGATGCAGGCGAACCCGCCGGAGCCGACGATCCCGACTCCGAATGCCCGCCCCCAGTCTGGGAACGTGCCCCCATGCGAGTAACGTTTCAGCCCGACGACGACCAGACGCTGGTGTTCAGCATCCGAAGCCGAGTGGTCGACGTAGTCAACGACGCCGAAGAACCTGAGGAGTAGCCGCGCAGGTTTTCAACAGTTCGCCCACGGACGTCTACGCGTGCACCAGAATGGCGGCCGACCTCTTCGCCTGCCGCTCCTTGCTCCAGCGTGCGATTTGACGCACGCCTTCGATCGCAGCATCGATTTCCGCCTCCGTGTTGAACGCGCCGATCGAGAACCGCACGCTCCCGTGGAGCGCGACCGTATTGAGTTGCTGGTGCACGAGCGGGGCGCAGTGCAAACCGGTGCGTGTCGCCACGTTGTGGTCGACATCGAGCATGGTCCCCACGTCGCCCGCTTCGAGTCCTTCGACGTTCATACTGACGGTTGAGAGATGGTTCTTCAGACTGCCGCAGCAATAGAGCTTCACGCCGTCGATAGGCCGCAACCCATCGACGAGCCGCTGCGCGAGCTTCATCTCGCGGGCGTGGGTATTCTCGACGCCGTTCTCGTCCAGCCAATCCTGTCCTGCCCAGAGTGCGGCAATGCCGACCATGTTTGGCGTCCCGAACTCCATCCGCCAGGGGTACTCCTCCAGCTGATACGGATACGCCGAGCGCACGCCCGTACCTCCCGCTCGCGTCTGCCGAAGCTCGACATGCTTGCGGACGCACATTCCGCCGATTCCGGTCGTGCCCATGAGGGCCTTGTGACCCGTAAAGGCGAGGATATCGATGTTCATCGCCCGCATGTCGATCGGGATTACGCCGGCAGTCTGGGCCGTATCGATGGCAAAGATGATGTTGTTCTCGCGGCAGATCTTGCCGATTTCGCCGATCGGTTGCACCGTGCCGAGAACGTTGGACCCATGGTTCACGATCATCAGCTTGGTATTCGGGCGGATCGCTTTTCTGATCTCATCCGGTTCCACGAACCCCTCGCTGTTAAAAGGCACGAAGGTTGACGTCACTCCGCAATCGCGCACGAGATGATTGATGGGCCGGATCACCGAATTGTGTTCGAGGTTGGTGGTGACTACGTGGTCGCCTTCCGCGAGCAGTCCGAAGATGATCAGATTGAGAGCGTCGGTGGCATTGTATCCGAAGCACAGTCGCTCTGGGCACTCCAGATCGCCGCCGAAGAATTTTGTCAGCCGTTTGCGAAGTCTGTCGAGCAGTTCCCCAGCCTCGATTGCGAGATCGAAGCCGCTGCGTCCCGGATTCACGCCCGTCTCGCGATAGAACTTCAGCATGAATTCATAAACGTGTTCTGGCTTGGGCCAGACCGTCGCGGCATTATCGAGATAGATGAGATGGTTGTCCATGCGCTCCGCCTTGAGGAAATGCTATGGCTGGGAGCAGGCCGAAGTACATCCAGAGTGAAAGGAATTCAGTGCCGTCGGCATGGCGAAATAGCGGAAATAGACCGGAGAGAGTTAACGAAAGTCTGATTAAGTCCCTGG
>PKXK01000197.1 GCA_003132325.1 Acidobacteriaceae bacterium | reverse complement strand
GCACATCGCCCATGGTCCGCTCGGTGGGCGCCTTGATCAGCGCCCCGTAAAGCGCATAGCTCAACAGCAGCGCGGTCAGGATACCAAGGATGGGAAAGGCTCTTTTCATTCCGCGTTCGTCACTCCGCGCTTATCATTCCGCATTCGAGTCGGTCTCATAAATGGTTTTGGGTAGGGCACGGCTTCAGCCGTGCCGTTTAGCACCAACAAGAATGCGGGCTTTACGAAGCGTTCATTAGACCAGCACTCGTTATTCCGCGTTCAGCACAGTTTCAAACAACAGCAGACACACCGTAGTAAACACCAGATCGTAGGTCGCAAGCAACACAATCCAGGACCGGGCGATGCCCTCACCCGTCAAGATCGCCGTTGTCGCCTGCACCATGCCGGAAATCGCCGGCAATGAGATGGGGAACATCAACAGCGGCAGCATGATCTCGCGGCTGCGCGTGCGGATCGACATCGCTGCAAAAAAGGTTCCGTTCACCACCAGCGCCCACGTCCCCAGCACCGCAACCAGCAGCAGTTGCCAGACCGGACCCAGCGAGCGCAGCCGGTAAAACACGATGAACAAAGGGGTCATCAGCATTTCCAGCACGCTGACGAAAATAAAATTGCCCAACACCTTGGCTACAAACAGCGAGTTCGCCGGGGCGGGCGACACGCGGTAGGCGTCGAGCACCTGATTGCGCAGCTCGCGCGCCCAGGTCTGGTTCAGCGCCACCACCGCCGCGAACAGGAACGCCACCCAGATCAGCCCGCCAGCGATCTGGCGCGATTCTTCGGCGGTCGGATCGAACGAAAAACTAAACACGACCACCACCAGCAGCGAAAAAAACAGCATGGAGTTGATGGCGTCCTTCGATCGCCACTCCAGGCGCAGGTCTTTGAGCAACGAGGCGCGGGTGATGCCGGTGGGCGCGCTCATCTTCGCGCCTCCGGCCGCTTCAGTTCCCGCGTACGCGCAACAATCTTGCCCGATTCCATCCACACAAACTCGTCGGCCGCGCCTTCAAGCAACGAGGCCTGGTGAGTAACGACGAAGATCGTCTTGCCCTGATCGCGAGTACCGGCCAGCAGGCGCACCATTTCCGTCGCGGAATGCAGGTCGACATTCGAGAAGGGTTCATCGAGCAAGAGGATTTTGGGGTCATTAAGTAAAGCGCGCGCCAACGACATCCGCTGCCGCATGCCCTGCGAATACTGGCCGACGGGGCGCACGAGCTCGGGATCAAGACCGACCGCGCGGATGACCTCCGCGCAGCGCGCGCCGTCGGCGATTCCGTAAAGCTGCGCGAAGTACGCCAGGTTTTCCATGCCGCTCATCTCGTCATAGAGCAGCGAAGGATGCGCCATGTAACCGACCTGCTGGCAGATGTCGTGAAACTTGCTCGCGCCAAGGATCGTGACCTCGCCGCTCGAGGGCTGGTTCAGTCCGGCCAGGGTGCGTAGCAGTGTAGTCTTGCCGGCGCCGTTATCGCCAAGAATGGCGTAGAGTTTTCCGCCGGAAAATTCCGCAGTAACCCCGCGCAGCGCGGCAAAACGGCCGAACTGCTTGATCAGGTTCGTGACTGTGACGACGATAACGGAGGCGGTCGCGGTTTCAGTCAAAGGTTAACAGCCTGTGATGTAAGTGAGATTCGTATCAGGGGACGCCTTCACAGGTGCTGAAAAACTAAGGTTCGTATCAGGGCATCGCTTTAGCGATGCCGCAAGTCGTTCAAAATCGGATGCCCCTTTAGGGGCTGGGCGTCAAAACCGCGCTGGATCTCGCAATTCAAGTTCTACCACAGGCTGCATAGAACTAGTTCGTCACCGCTCGATCCGGAATTCTGATTCTCCGACATGCTCTTCGCCGGCTCGGCGCCCGGCGTAGCTCCGGGCTGCGGCGCATACTTCGACGCGCACTTGGCCTGCAGCTGCTTGGCATGAAAGACGCCGTCGCGTCCGAAACTGCCATCGGCCAAGGCTTGCGAGTCGTCCTTAAAAGTGTCGGGAGGAGCTTCGGTCCCGGTATACGAGACCGGCAGCGTCAGATCGTTTTCCTTCAGCAGGAAATCCACGCGCGTTCCAGAGCGCTTGATCGAGCCCGGCACCACGCTTCCCGCCACCCGCAGGCGCTTGGAGTAAGCTTCGTTCCCCATGCCGTTCAGTTCTTTGATGGTGACGTAATAGCTCTTGCTGTCCTGCACGCCGGTGTATGCAAGATAGGCGAGCGAGACCAGAATCAACACGGTCACAGAACCAAATTTCAAATATTTGCTGGTTTCACTCGACATGAAAACATCTCACCCCTGTGTAAAAACTGTACGCGCCGCTCGGTCCCCGGTCAAGACGTAGCGCCGCCGTCCCAGCGGCTGTCCGGCGGGCGTCCCCGCCTGCCGCGCCAGTGCTAGCAGCCCGTGGTGCAAGTAAGGTTCGTATCAGGGCATCGCTTTAGCGATGCCGTAAGCGCTGCGTTATGAATGCGCCTTTAGGCGCTGGCTCTCGGCGTCTGAGTCTTACCACAGGCCGCTAGCTCCCCTTTTCCCGCTCGTAAGGTTTCTGCATATAGCGGCGGGTTTCATCGAGCGCGCCCTGAGTATTATCGTTGGTCTGAATAGCCTGGCGGTATTCATTGACCGCTCGCTCGCGCTGGCCGGTTACATCGAAAATCTTGCCCAGTTGCAGGTGGCTCCAAACCTCGGTCCAGCGCGGCTCACCGTCGCCATTCAGCGACTCGCGGTAGGCGTTCGCCGACGCCTGATAATTCTTCTGCAGGAAAAACACTTCGGCGATCCGGTAATGCGCCAGCGAACTGTTCTTGTTGACTTCGAGCGCCTTGTTGAATTCGAGCAGCGCGCCCGCCAGGTCGCCCTGCTGGGTCAGGCCCTGTCCACGCACGATCGACGATCGCAGTTTGATGTCGGCGGAGTTGGTCAGCACGCGGTTTTCAGGATCGATCGAGATCCGTCGCGGCCGTCCAAAGGTTTCCACCGAAAACGGAGAATTCGTACCCACCACGTCAATGCGTTTTTCTTCCGTTTTGCCGTCGGTATCGACTCTTAAGTCTACCGGCATGCGGAACAGATCCAGATCCTGGCTGATCGCGCCGACGATGCGGAAGCCTTTGCTGCTGCCCAGCCGGTAGATCGTGTACTTGGCTTTAAACTCGGGCGCGCTGGTGGAATCCATCCACTGCGAGTAGAACCATGTGAGTTTTTGGCCGTACACGGTTTCGGTGAGCTTGCGGAAATCGTCGGTGCTGGCGGATTTACCCGCATATTTCGTGGCGAACTCGCGCATGATCTTCAGATACTTGGGCTCGCCCACCACCCAGCGCAGCATGTGCAGGATCATGGCGCCTTTGTCGGTCACCAGCGACTGAAATTCGGGAGAAAACTCGTCGAGTTTGTCGGCGCTCGAAAGCGGCACGCTGTCATAGGCGAGCGCTCCCACCGACATGTCTTTCACCATCTCCTCGAGCCCCGCTTGGCCCGCCGCGCTCTCCACGTAGCGAGCCTCGGAGTAGCGCGAGAAGCCGTCGCTGATCCACCAGTCGTTTTTCGATGCCGGACTCACCGACACGCCCCACCACTGATGGGCGATGGTATTCGCCAGCAACCGGTAGTTGATCTTTTCCGTGATGGCGCGGCTCGAAAGCGCGGCGATCTCAGGCGCCCATGCCGAGGGCACCGTGTCATCCGGGAGTTCCACGATCTTTAACCGCGTCGAGGGTGCGTTTCCATACTGCGTAACGAAAAAGGTAAACGCTTTGACCGCCGTCGATGCGTACTCCGCGCCCAAGTCCTTCTTATCGGGCTTGAAGAATACGTGCAGATCGATGCCCGCTTCGTCGCTCTTGAATTCCTGGAACGTCCCCGCAATGATCGTACCCGGGAAACTCGGCTTGTCCCATCGAAAGCTGTAGGTCTTGGAGTTCGCCAGCGCGGTCGCGGCCGTCTTTGGAGTTGGAGTTGAGGTCGCCTCCGCCGCGGACGGCTCTTTCCCGCTGCCGATCGCCACCATGTGCGCTGGGACGGTCACATTGATGGTGGAAGTAAAGCGAT
>PKXK01000150.1 GCA_003132325.1 Acidobacteriaceae bacterium | reverse complement strand
ACCTCTACACGCGGTCACGGTAATAGTCGATTCTCCGAACAGGCTGTCTGACCCCCAGGGGCTAAAGCCCGCATTTTATTGGCTCCGGGCGGCACGGCGGAAGAGGCTGCGGAAAAACTCATTCCCGAGCGGAGCCTGCGCCCTCAGCGGCTAAAGCCGCATTCAAAACAATGCAGTTACCGCAGCGCTGAAGCGCTGCGCCACCCAAAATCAAGTGCAACACCGACTTTTTCCGCAGCCTCTGAAGCCGTGCCCTACCCAAACCCACTTATGGAGAACAGTTCTGGCCACTGTTGCGGGCGGTTAATCGTTGCGAACGATAACTTCGCGTCGTGAGGAAATCCGGCTGGCATCCACCGTCACTTCCCGCTGAATCTCCATCTCGATCGACGACCCCGGCTCCAGCCTCACGTCGGCGCCGCGCGACAGCATTCCGATCGCCAGCCCCGCCACCCCGCCAATTCCCGCTCCGATCCCCGCTCCCTTGCCTCCGTTGGTTACCGCGCCGATCACCGCGCCTGTGCCGGCCCCCTCCGCGGCTGACCTAACTTTTCTCCCAGTCTCGCTATCCTGGCGAATCGTCCCTTCCGAATCTTTCATCGTGGTCTGCTCCGCCCCGGGCGTGTTCTCGATCGATCCTCCCAACATCACCGTGTAGCCGTTGGGATAAATCATCGAGGTAAAGTGGATCAGCACCTCGGCGCGTCCCTTTACGTGCCCACCGCGCTGCGCGCGCTCGATCTTTCCCTGGATGTAAGTGCCCGCCGGAATCACAACCCGATCATTGACCACAAACGGAAAGGCCGTCTCCGCATAGACCGGATCCCCAGTCTTAGCCGTCTTGGTCGAAATTGCCTGCTTCAGCGATAGCGGAACTCTGGTTCCCGCGGGGATGGTCAGCGTCGGCCTCTCGGACTCCGCCGAAGGCGCCGCCGGGTTCTGGGCTAGAGTCGATTGGGCCGCCGCGAATCCCGCCAGCAGCAACACCCAAATTGGAGCAGTACGGATCTTCATCGAAGGCCTGCCTCTTTCGCGATTATTTGGCAACACGCTCGCAATCTCAGATGCGTCCACCCGAGCGCCGGTTAGCTGGGAAGCGGACTTTCGCGCATGGCCAACCTGCATACGCGGAGCCATTGTAACTGAGGCGCCTGGGCCGGAGCACGAGTTGCGCAGGCTGCGGAAAAGGTCGTGCGTGAGCGAGAGCCGTGCCCTCGGCGGCTAAAGCCGGATTCACAACAATGCACTTACTGCAGCGGTGAACCGCTCCACCCCATCACGCCAAAAGCGGGCGTGCTGGGGATCCCGGCGCTGCTCCACCCAAAATCAAGTACAACACCGACTTTTTCTGCAAACTCGGCCGCTACTTGTATAACAAATACTTTTCCCGCAGGCGCACAAACCCGTCCAGCCGCTCCTGCCAGTCCTCGGCAATGCGTCTCGGGTCTTCGCCAGCGCCAATGGCCTCGAGCACCGCCTGATTGACCAGCAGATCGGTCATTCGCTCCAGCTTGAAGTCTTTGGGATACAGCTTGTGCAGCGCCGACGCCAGCTCGATCCCCAATTCCGGCGAGTCCAGAGTATTCCGATCCAGAACGATCAGGTTCACGCCTTCACACCGTTCCCCGGCAAAGTTACTCGATGACGGAGTAAAGGTAACCGGCACGAATCGCACACTCTGAATCTCGCGCCCGTTCAAATAAGCCGCCAGTTCCCGGCCCTTGATCCAGGGCGCGCCCACGACTTCGAACGGCGTATCCGTCCCCCGCCCCACCGAGACGTTCGTCCCTTCAATCATCCCCACTCCCGGATATAGCGTCGCCTCGTTTAAGCCCCGCAAATTGGGTGAAGGATTCACCCATGCTAGACCCGTCGAATCGAACCAGTCCCCCGGCTGCCAACCCTCCATCGCAACCACGTCGAGGCGCGCCCCGATGTGGCGCTCGGCATTAAACATTTTTGCGAGTTCTCCCAGAGTCATCCCGTGACGCGGCGGCTCGGGAAAGTAATTGGTGAAATTCTCGCGGCCCTCATCGGACATGGGTCCTTGAACAAACGACCCCGTGATCGGATTCGGCCGATCCAAAATGAATATTTCAATCCCCACCTTCGCGGCCGCTTCCAGAAAATATCCCACCGTGGTCTGGTAGGTGTAGAAGCGTGCGCCTGCATCCGCCAGATCGATCACCACTGCGTCCAGCCGCTTCAGCACGTCTGTCGGTGGACGCCGCGCCGCCTCCGTCGCCCCGTACACGCTGTAGACCGCAACCCCAGTCGCGGCATCCTTCGTATTCTTGACGTCCGTCGTATCCAGCGTTCCCGCCACTCCATGTTCGGGACTGAAAATCGCATCCAACGAAATCCCCGGCACGTTCGCCAGCACGTCAATCGTCCGGCGACCTTCCGAGTCGACGCCGGTCTGATTCGTCAACAGCCCAATGCTTCGTGGATCCCCGCCTCTGCCGGGATGCAGCGCCGCGAACTTCGTCTGCTCGAGCACGTCGATTCCCGTCTTCACGGTTCCATTCCGCACCGCCAGTTTGCGTGCCGCGCTTTGCATTTCGTTGTAGCCGGTAATGGTCGCGATCCGCATCTTCTCCGCTTCCACCGGATCGAGCGCCAGCGCTGCCGCCACCGCCGTCGCCACCTTCGTCCGCAGCGCCACGGCACTTCCCTTCTCCTTCGGCGGCACTACGTTCATGTGCACCGCGTTCGTCAGCAACACGATGAAAGTCTTGGTCGCCGGATCAATCCACAGCGAAGTCCCCGTAAACCCCGTATGCCCGTAACCGCCGACCGGCAACAATTCCCCACGGTTCGTGGAAAAAGGAGAATCAATATCCCACCCGAATCCACGCACCGCCGTGCCATTCACGGGCTGCTGGGGCGAAGTCATCTTGGCAACCGTCGCCGGAGTCAGCACGCCTCGGCCGCCATCCAGCAAAGCTTGCGCAAAAATCGCCAGGTCGTCGGCGGTAGAAAACACTCCCGCATGCCCCGCCACACCGCCCATCCGGCGTGCCGTAGGATCATGCACGACTCCGCGCAGCAGGCGATGGTTCTCATCCTCTTCGGTGGGAGCGATGCGAGCCAGCCATGACGAAGGAGGAAGGTAGCGCGTCTCTTTCATGCCCAGCGGTACAAAGATATGCTTCGCGGAATACGTATCGAGCGGCTCGCCCGAAAGGTGCTCCACCAGCGCCCCGAGCACAACGAAATTGATGTCGCTATAAACAAACGCCGAACCCGGAGAGCGGTCGGGCGCGACTTCAAACGCCATGCGATACGCCGTGTCCTTGCCCTCCCACTTCTTCCCCAGTTCGAGATCTTCGGGGAGCCCTGAGTAGTGCACGAGCAACTGCCGGATCGTAATCTCCTGCTTCCCGTTCTGCCCAAACTCGGGAAGATACTTGGCGACCGGATCGTTCATGCGAAACTTTCCCTGCTCCCACAGTTGCATGAGGGACGCTGTGGTCGCGACGACCTTGGTCAGCGACGCGCAATCGAATATCGTATCGAGAGTCATCGTCTCCCGCCGAAGTTCGATCGCACGGCTGCCATAGGCTTTGCGATACACCACCTGCCCGCCGTGGCCCACAATCAGCACAGCGCCGGGAATCTGCCTCTGGGCGATGGCGTCGTTGATGATGGGGTCGAGAACGGCTAGGCGCGAATCGAGCGAATTTTGGGAGAACGCGACGGCAGAAAACAGGAGAGCGAAGAACAGCAAGTTTTTCGATAAGTGTTTCACGTCTGCTGTGACTCTACATAACCCGGAGAGGCGACTCAAGGGTGAACGTTATCAACGATGCTCCCCGAGTAACTCCCCGTTTGCCTGTACCCGTCGCGTTTGCTATAACCCCATCAGTGCACAAAACCACTTGAGCCTGACACTGCCCAATCGAGAGTCTGGTTTTTCCTTCCTGGTGCGCAATTTCGTTGCGCAGGACGATCGGTTTCGCGATGCTTTCGGCATCATGGAAGGGGCCATCGCCGCCCGCGCCTTCCCTGCGTGCTCGCTGGCGATCACCCTCCACGGGGAACTCGTCGCCCACAAGGCTTTCGGCCGCTTCACCTACGATCCGGCGTCGCCACAAGTCACCACCGCGAGCCTCTTCGATCTAGCTTCGCTCACCAAAGTCGTCGCCTCGACCGCGATGGCCATGATCCTTTACGAACGCGGCCTGCTCGATTTCGAAGCCGCCGTCACCGCCATCGTTCCCGAATTCGCCAGTGACGATGCCGGTCGCTGCGATGTCACTCTGCGCATGCTGCTCGCGCACTGCTCCGGCTTGCCCGCCTATGAGAAACTTTTCCTGCGCGCCCCGACTCGCGAAGCCCTTCTACAAGCCGCTTGCGCCAACCAACTTACCGCCGTCCCCGGCGCACGCGCCGAATACAGCGACATCGGCTTCATCGTTCTCGGCGTCGCGCTCGAACGGCTCGCCGACGAATCCCTCGACGTATTCTGCCAGCGCGAAATCTTCGGCCCGCTCGGCATGACGCGCACGACTTTCAATCCCGCGCACGCGTTGAAGAACTCGATCCCGCCAACCGCCGATGACCACACCTTCCGCCACCGCATCATTCAAGGCGAGGTGCAGGATGAAAACGCGAGCGTCCTCGGCGGCGTTGCCGGACACGCTGGCCTCTTCTCCACTGCCGAAGATCTAGCCCTCTTCGCGCACGCTATGCTCAACGGCGGACGCCCCATCCTCCGCTCCGCAACCGTCGAACTCTTTTCGCGCCGGGAATCGGCCCCCGAAGGCACTTCCCGAGCGCTTGGCTGGGATACGCCCTCGGCACCCTCGCAATCGGGAAAATACTTCTCACCCCAATCCTTCGGACACCTCGGTTACACCGGCACATCCCTGTGGATCGACCCGGCGCGCCAACTCTCGATAACCCTGCTCACCAATCGCACCTGGCCCGACTGCCAGAACCAGGCGATCAAGCAGGTGCGTCCAGCGTTTCACGACGCGGTGTTGGAAGCCTTGGTGAAGCAGTCTTGAAACACAAAGGAAACAGCGCCGAACTGCGCCGCCTCGGCACCGAGAAAGCAAACACCGCCTCCGCCGATCTCGATCGCAAATCCGCGCTCGAAATCGCTCGCATCATCAATCGTGAAGATGCCAAGGTCGCGGCCGCCGTTAAACGCGGGCTCCCGCAAATCGCGCAGGCGATCGATCTGATCGCCGCAGCACTCTCTCAGGGCGGGCGCCTCATTTACGTGGGCACCGGCACCAGTGGACGCATCGCGGCCCTCGATGCCGTCGAATGTCCGCCCACTTTTGACGTCGATCCGCATACGGTCCAGTTCATCATCGCCGGCGGAGCAAGAGCGCTGGGTGCAGCCGTCGAAGCTAATGAAGACTCGCGCCCGCTCGGCCGCAAAGAAATCGCGAGGAAGAAGCCCACCAAAAAAGATGTCGTCGTGGGCATTGCCGCCAGCGGACGCACTCCCTTCACCATCGCCGCCATCCAATATGCGCGCACGCACGGCGCAAAGACTGTGGCCGTCGTCTGCAACCCGAAATCGCCGCTTGGCAAGGCCGCGCACGTGGCCATTGTCGCGGAGGTTGGCGCGGAGGTCGTCGCCGGCTCCACTCGGATGAAGGCCGGCACCGCGCAAAAGATGATTTTGAATATGATCTCCACTGGGGCGATGACCCGTCTCGGCCACGTCTATGGCAACCTCATGGTCAACGTCCGTCCGCGAAACCAGAAGTTGGTCGAACGCGGAGTGGGCATCGTGGAAAAAGCCGCTGGACTCGACCGTCGAGTCGCGCGCAAGCTGCTCGCTGCCGCCGGAGGCCGCGTCGCCGTAGCCATGGTCATGGCCAAAGCTGGAGTGAGCGGCGTTCGCGCCGCGGCGGCTTTGAAGGAATCCCAAGGTCAAGTGCGCAGGGCGATAACGCTGGCAAAGCATGGATAGGAGTTTGGGTTCTAACGGCGAAAAACTTAACCACAGAGGGCACGGAGGTTCACAGGGGAGAGCGCGCGGGCGGAGTTCAAGTCGGATTTCCAGCGGCAGACACCCCGCAATCCTAGTTAGAATGAAAACGGTCCTGATTTCCGAAAACGCACTCTATGGATAAACTCGTAATCCGCGGCGGCAACGCCCTGCTGGGCACGGTCCGAATCAGTGGCGCGAAGAACGCGGCACTGCCTTGCATGGCAGCGGCCCTGCTCACCGAAGAACCGGTGATTCTGGAAAACATTCCGCAGGTGCGCGACATCGAGACCACGCGCAAGCTGCTTGCCGCCATGGGCGCCGAAGTCGAACTGGGCTACGGACGCGCCCATCACCGCACCACGATTTGCGCGCGCACGCTCGCCTCGCCCGAAGCGTCGTATGAACTGGTCAAGACGATGCGAGCCTCCACGCTCGTCCTGGGACCGCTCCTGGCCCGTTGTGGACGTGCTCACGTCTCACTGCCCGGAGGATGCGCCATCGGCGCTCGGCCCATTGATCTCCATATCAAAGGCCTGGAGCGTCTGGGCGCGAAAATTACGCAAGAGCACGGCTACGTCGAAGCCATCACGGATCCGCGCAAAGGGGACCGGCTCCAGGGCGCGGAAATTGTTTTCGACAAAATTACCGTGACCGGCACCGAAGACCTGCTCATGGCCGCCACGCTCGCCGAGGGCGAAACCGTCATGCAGAACTGTGCCCGCGAACCTGAAGTCGCCGACCTCGCGGCGCTGCTCAACGCCATGGGCGCTAAAATCCAGGGTGCGGGAACGTCCACGATTCGCGTGAAAGGCGTCCCGAAGCTCCATGGCGCCAGGCACCGCATTATCCCCGACCGCATCGAGGCCGGAACCTTCATCGTCGCCGGCGCCTTAACGGGCGGCGACCTCAACGTCGTCGGATGCGATCCCGCGCACCTCACCGCCATCCTGCAGAAGCTCGCGGAAACCGGCGTGAAGACTGCGGTGAAGGCCGACTCTGTCCGCGTCATGGGCGATCAGCCGCTCCAGGCAGCCGACCTGAACACGGAAGAATATCCGGGCTTCCCCACCGACATGCAGGCGCAGTACATGGCGCTTGCCACGCAGGCCGCAGGCACTTCGATTGTCACGGAAAATATTTTCGAGAACCGCTTCATGCACGCGCAGGAACTGGTGCGCATGGGCGCCAATATCAAGATCGAAGGACGCCGTGCCATTGTCCGCGGCGGAACTCCTCTGAGCGCCGCAGCCGTGCTGGCGTCGGACCTGCGCGCCTCCGCCTCGCTGGTGCTCGCCGCGCTGGTCGCCGATGGCGAGACCATCATCGACCGCGTCTATCACCTGGACCGCGGCTACGAACACATCGAAGAAAAACTTAAGGCGGTGGGCGCCGAAATCCGCCGCGTCGGCGATATCTTCCCCAAACGAGCCGCCGCCCCGGCAAGGAGCTGAGCGTGTTCGGGAAAAAACACTGCCCAAGAAATCCTATGCCAGTTGCTCCCAGCTCACCGCGAGGGCAGCACCCAGCTTCTTCCATGTGCTGACCGATCCAGCTTTGCGGTTGGTCTCAATCGCCGCGATCAACGCACGCGATACCTTCGCCTTCTTCGCCAGCTTCTCCTGGGTAAGCTTCCGGTGCTCGCGCCAAATACGGAGCGCGGGCTCCCCTCGCAGCCGGCGCTCGGTAATCTCGAGAGGGATGAGTTCATCCTCGCCAGCCTGTAGACGCGCTTTGTCGGCATCGTACGCCTTCACGTCGGCGAGCATCTCTGCATCTTCCATCAGCTTCTGCAGGGCTTTCACGGGAATCACGGCGTAGGCATTGCCCTTGCGGGTAATGGTTTCGATACGCATCGATAGATGCCTCCTCTGGCTCCTACCTCTAATACCCACAATTCAAGACGGTCGTCGTGTAACTCGTAAATGACGCGCCAGTCGCCAATTCTCAGCCGATAACCATCGCGTCCCTGAAGCTTGGTGACGTTGTTGTGTCGGGCATAGGGATCGGCGGCAATCTCTTTGATCTTCTCCACAATCCGCTTCTGCCAGTTGACCGGAAGCCGGGAAAGGGCTTTGGCGAAGGACTTCGTGGTGACGAGCTTGTACACCAGTCAATTGTTACTCTAAGTAACACTATCCGTCAAGCAGGAAATGCGACTCCGGCGGACTGCGCTCGCTGGGACGGACGAGGACGCCCGTCGCTCCACGAGCGGATACAGCGACGGTGAATCCGCACTCGGCAATCCCAAATGGAAAGGGCCGCATCGCTGCGGCCCTTCGCATTGCTGGGAACTGATCTTACCTTCTGCCACGTCCGCCACCGCCGCCCGAGCGGCCACCATGACCTCCCGAACCACCGCCGGGACCGCGACCCGGACCGCCGCGACCGCGCCGCCGGCGATTGCGATCGCGATCGCCACCACCGCCGCTGGGACGTCCCTCACGCGTGCCTTCGGGCCGCGCCGCGCCCGCTTCTACCGACGCAACCACTCCATCCACACGGTTGAAGTTCGGCTCATCGTCCGCATCGAAATTCGCGCCGCCTTCGATCACCGCCGTGGGCGTGCCTGGTTGTGAACTCTGCGGCATGGACGGCGTCAGCGGCTCCGGCGAAGCCGACGGCTCAACGCCCGCTGCCTCGTCCGAATCCGGAGGCGGAGCCCCGCCCATCTTGGCGCGCTGCTCTTTTAGAATTGCCTTGCGCGAGAGCTTGATGCGGTTGCCTTCGACGGCCAGAACTTTCACCAACACCTGGTCGCCTTCTTTCAGTTCGTCGCGAACATCCTTGATTCTGTGCTCGGCGACTTCGCTGATGTGCAGCAGCCCGTCCAGACCCGGCAGAATTTCGACAAACGCTCCGAAATCCGCCAGCCGGCTGACCTTCCCGAGATACGTCTTCCCCACCTCGGCCGAAGCCGTCAGATCGCGGATGATCTGCAACGCCTTGTTCGCCGAGACTTCATCGCTCGACGCCACGTTGACCTTGCCCGAATCTTCCACGTCGATCTTGACGCCGGTTTGCTCGATGATGCTGCGAATCATCTTGCCGCCGGGCCCAATGACGTCGCGAATCTTATCGACCGGAATCTGCAGGGTGTAGATGCGAGGCGCGTAGGCCGAAACCTTCACGCGCGGCTCGTTCAGGACCTCCTCCATCTTTTCGAGGAGGAACAACCGCCCCCGCTGCGCTTGCGCCAGCGCCTCGCGCATGATCTGCGAAGTGATGCCGGCGACCTTAATATCCATCTGCAGCGCGGTGATGCCGTCCTTGGTGCCGGCAACTTTGAAGTCCATATCGCCGTAGTGATCTTCCGCGCCCGCAATGTCGGTCAGGATGGCGTACTGGTCGCCTTCTTTCACCAATCCCATTGCCACCCCGGCTACAGGAGCTTTCAAGGGCACGCCCGCATCCATCAGGGAGAGCGAAGCGCCGCAAATGCTGGCCATCGACGACGATCCGTTCGACTCCAGAATGTCGGAGACGACGCGCATGGCGTACGGCCAGTTGTCTTCGCTCGGAAGCACGGCCGAAATAGCGCGCTCGGCGAGTGCGCCATGGCCGATCTCGCGGCGTCCGGCGCCGCGCATGAAGCCCACTTCTCCGACCGAGAACGGCGGGAAGTTGTAGTGCAGCATGAAGCGCTTTTTGGCTTCGCCTTCGAAGCCTTCGAGACGCTGCATGTCGTCGCTGGTGCCGAGCGTGGTGGTCACCAGCGCCTGGGTCTCGCCGCGGGTGAAGATGGCGCTGCCGTGGGCGCGCGGCAGAACGCCGGTTTCGATCCAGACCTCACGGATCTGGTCGAAGGCGCGGCCGTCGGGACGGTGCTTGTGGTCGATCACCTGATTGCGGAAAATGCGCTCGCGCAGGGTCTCGTAGTACTTCTCGAGCTTCGCCTTGGCGGCTTCGTCGTCCGCGGGCAGAGCGGCCTGCAGTTCCTTCTCCAGCAGGCGCACCAGTTCGTAGCTCTCGGCTTTCGGATGCTTCTGGGTATCGAGGGCGTCATTAAGCCGGCTGCCAACCTTCGCTTCCAGGTTCTTGAGGTAAGCCTCGTCGAATTCCGGAGGCGTCACCGGGCGCTTCGGCTTCCCGACCTTGCTGCGCAGCTCGTTGATGGCGGCACAAATCTTCTTGATTTCGGTGTGGGCGAATTCGATCGCGTCCACCACCGTCTCTTCTTTCACTTCCTTGGCGCCGGATTCGATCATGACAATCGCATCGGCGGTGCCTACGACCATGATGTTGAGCAGGCCGTCACGCATCTCGGCGTAGGTGGGATTGGCGATAAAGCGGCCGTCAATCAGGCCGACGCGTACGGCGCCGAGCGGGCCGAGAAACGGAATATCGGAAATGGTCAAGGCGGCTGAAGCGGCGTTGATGCCGCAGACATCGGGATCGTTTTCCGTGTCGGCGGAGAGGACGAGGGCGATGATCTGCGTCTCGCACCGGAACTCGTCCGCAAACATTGGACGCACCGGCCGGTCAATCTGGCGGCAGGTGAGGGTCTCGCGCTCGCTCATGCGCCCTTCGCGCTTGATGAAGCCGCCGGGAAAGCGTCCACCGGCATAGGTGTACTCGCGGTAGTCAACCGTGAGCGGGAAAAAGTCGATACCCTCACGGGGCTCGGAATTGGCGGTCGCAGTCGCCAGGACTACGTTTTCACCGAAGCGCACCACGGCTGCGCCGTGGGCCTGCTTGGCAAGTTTTCCGGTTTCGATAGAGAGTTGTTTTCCGCCAGCGAGTTCGACGGAAATTTTTGTGGCTTCAGGCTTCATAGGTCATCCTTTTGTAGGGGCGAAAGGGCAGGCGCGCGGGCACGGAGTTCGCGTGGACAGGCGGATGCCAGGCGGCGGTTGGGAACGCACTTTGCTAAGGCTCACGATGGTGGAACCGGCTCCACCCGGAGCCGGTCGCGCTGTTATTTGCGGATGCCGAGCTTGGAAATAACGGTCTTGTACCGTTCCGAGTCGTACTTCTTCAGGTAGTCGAGCAGACTACGGCGCCTGCTGACCATCATGAGAAGTCCGCGGCGCGAGCCGTGGTCCTTCTGGTGCGTTTTGAAGTGTTCCGTCAACTGACCAATGCGTTCGCTCAACAGCGCGATTTGAACTTCAGGACTACCGGTATCGGTCGGGTGCGTGCGATACGTGTCAACGACGGATTGTTTTTGCTCTCTGGCTAGCACTAACCTGTTGCACTCCTGTCTCTTCTCGTTTTCGTAACGAGTTCGATGGTAACACGGTGCGGTCGAAGCTGGCAAACCAACCGCAGTTCTCGGTTCCCAGTTCCTAGTTCTCAGTTCTCAGAGAATCCCAGGACTCACTCGGTTTCTACTGAGAACTGAGAACTGGGAACTGAGAACTTCTTTGAAGGCTGCGACCAGCGATCAGCAATTGTTGCTGGTGGCGTGCGCCGCGGCTCGGTTGGAGGTTATACTAGATTCAACACTCGAAACAAACGAGAGATTGCCGCAATCTTCTGCTTGATTTCAGTGGTTGATTCCAGGACAAAAGTCAGGCCAATCTACAGAAGCTGCTTGTAGCCGGCCACAATTTATATAGATACGGGGGTTTGTTCATGCCACGAGGCCGATCAACTTTTAGCAAGCGTCAGAAAGAGCAAGCGCGCCAGCAGAAACAGCGGGATAAGAACGAGCGCAAAACCCAGAAGAAGCAGGATCAACCGGGAGGCGTTGTAGTGGACGAAGCCGAGGAATTACGTCAGATGCGGGAGCACGCCGCGGAGCAAGCCGCGCTGTTCGGCATCGGAAGCGACGACGAACCGAATTCCATCGAGGTCCTCACACCCCACAGCAAGGAAGTCGATCGCTAAACGCCTTACTAGTGGAGGGACGGGCGTCCTCGCCCGTCCAGCCGGGCGGGGCGCCCGGCGCTCCACCAAGAACTAAACAAAAACCTCTCCCGGCAAGGCCGTCAAAGTGCGCGATGCCAGCGTGTTTTCAACAAACCGCTTCGGCCGCTGCTCGCTGGCCGTCGCATCCACCTGCTTGCGTTCGATGCGCAGCTTCAATGTGCGTTCGATATTGCGAAGGTCCAGAACCTCCACGCCCGTGACCAGAGTCGACGCTCGGCCCGGAGTGCCCATGCGCCCGGTGCGCCCAACGCGGTGTATGAAATCTTCCGCCATCTTGGGCAGGTCGTAGTTGATCACGTGCGCCACGTCATCGCAGTGCAAGCCGCGGGAGGCGACATCGGTCGCGACCAGTATCTGGTAGCGCCCTTCCTGGAATCCGCTCAAGGCGGCGTTGCGCTGGGACTGGGTGCGGTCGCCGTGAATCTGGGCGGTCGAGAAGCCATCGCGCTCGAGTTCCTTGGCCAGCCTTTGCGTGCCGCGCTTGGTGCGCGTGAAGATCAGAGTCTGTCCCCTTTCTGCATACAGCAGCTGACGGAGCACATCCAGTTTCTCGGACGGCCGCACTTCATAGGCTTCGAGCGATACGCTTTCCGCCGGCTTCAGAACCGAGCCCAGCGCGATCCGCACCGGCTCGTGGGTGTAGTCGTTCACCAGCGACGCCACCGACTGCTCCATGGTGGCCGAGTAACACAGCGTCTGACGACGCTGCGGCAGAATTTGCAGGATGCGCCGAATGGCTGGAAGAAAGCCCATATCCAACATGCGATCGGCTTCGTCGAGCACGAGGATCTTCACGTGCCGCAGGTCCGCGAACTTGCGGGTGATGAAATCCTGCAAGCGTCCCGGAGTGGCGATAACAAATTCGCAGCCCGGGCGCAGACTCTGAATCTGCCCCTTCTCGGCTACGCCGCCCATTACCAACGCCGCCTTCGGCATTTTTTTGTCGCGGAGTTGTTCGTACTGTTCGTGAACCTGCATGGCCAATTCGCGCGTCGGCAATAAGACGAGCGCACGGATGTGCTTTGATGTTGCTGTTTCATCTTTCGAGGATTCAGCTCGCAGCATCTCGAGAATCGGAATCAGAAACGCGAGAGTCTTGCCGGTGCCGGTTTGGGCGGTGCCGATGACATCCTGGCCTTCAAGGGCAGGAGAAATGGCGCGTGCCTGGATGGGTGTGAGGGTAATGAATTGAGCTGCCGCCAGTTTCTGCTGCAATTGAGCAGACAAGGGCAGTTCCGTAAATGTGGTCATTCGATTGTTTTTCTTTCTGGAGGGGCTTACTTTTAATTTCTCAGACACACTGGTCCGAGTTCGCATGCCGCTCGCAATGAAATTGGCGCTGGAACCAAACGGCGGGCAGGAAATGCGGAGGTGATGCGGATCCAACAGGATCCCCGCTTAACGAGCAAACCGTAGCAAAAGCGTTAACAGCAGTATAGCAGAAGAAAGCGCGGCGTTGGGTTACGTTAGTTATAGAGCGGATAGACCTGTTGATAATACGGATTCTGCGACTTGGGGACGAGCAGTTTTTGAAGGGCGCGGAAAGTCGCGCCCGGCGCTATGCCCGATTGGACGGGCCCCTCCCCACACAAGAAAGCTTCCAGGGGGTTTCGAGCCTCGCCGCGTGGCAGGCGGCCACATCTCTTGCGGATCTGATCGGACAGCTTGGTTCAGACCGGTCAAAAAAAAGCAGGCCGGATTTGCACCGGCCTGCTCTGGTTGAGTAATTCCTTTACTTCACTGCCGCGGCAACGGCGGTGACAAAATCAGCGCCGTTGGGTGTACCCAGGCCGGTAACGTTGTCCCACCCAGGAGCGACGATCAGTGACGAATCGGTCCCGAAGGTCAGGTCATACCAGCGGGTCGAGCTGCCGTAGTATAACGCGCTCAGGAAGCTCGTCGTGTTCTCGAGTGGCTGTGCCAGGGCCGCTGCATTTTCGATCAGTACAGGGTTGGGAGGATTGACGATCTTTCCGTGGACATCCAACCCGTTGTTGACTGCCTTGACATCGGTAATGGCACCCGCGGGCAAGGAATAAAACAACGCCGCAGCCTGACCAAGAGGTGCTGCAGCGCCAGCCGCCTGATTCGTGATGGCCCACAAACCGGAGAACGTCGGCGTCGCCAGACTGGTGCCGCCAACTACCTCGAGGACGGTCGACCCGCTGACTGTCATGATCACGTTCACGCCAGTGTAGGGGTCGGCAATGTAGGAAATATCGGGAACTTGGCGGAACTTGTTCCCGAGGCTGCTCTGGAAAGGCGGCTCAGGCCATATGGCGCTCGTCCCTCCACCTGCTCCGTAAATGAAACCGAGATGGAGCGGTGGATCGTAGGGTGGGTTGGGAGCCGGATAGGTGAGCCGGGTTTCATTATTTCCCCAGCCGGTCTGGAACTGGATATGGTTGTTGCTATTCAGGAACAGGCTCGTTCCCCCTATCCCAGTGGCGTATGGGGACGAAGCCGGCATACAAACGCTGGGAGGAACGGTGATTCCGTAATCGGCGGCGATGGTTTGCACGTTGTCTCCCCAGTCACCTGAAGCGAAATTGGTGGAGATGCCCAAAGCCGCGGCCAGTTCGGTCATCGCGTATTCGGTGTAGAGCACCGATTGCCCGCCATAGAGCACATCGAGGATCTCAAAACCAGCCCAGCTGTTCGAGATCACGTATCCCAGGTCGCCATTGGCATAGGACGTAATGACCTCGGGATTCTCGATCGCCCAGAATTCGGCAATGTCGAGCGAATTAGCATCCGGAGCCACTACCAGCGCGATCTTGGCCCCCGGAGCCACGGCGTGAGCCCATTCGACATCGAGGGTAGTTTCGACATCCCAGCCGGCGCAACAGTTGGTGATCGGGCCACCCGGGTAGTAGATCTGGAAATTGGACGAGGTTAAGGGCGGCAACCCGTAGAGCGCTGAGAATGTGTTGGCGTCCTGCTGGATGGTCGGGGAACCGTACGCGTCTACGATGATGATGGTCTGTCCGGTCCCGTCCCAGCCCTTGCCGTAAAGAGCGTTTAGGCCATAGGCGGTCTGCAACTGGGTTGGGTTATAACCAGGGCAGGTATTGGTCGCATCCGTGGCATAGCGATTGCCGGTATAGGTTGCGCTAGGTCCACCACCGGAAGTGGTAAAGCTCACGGTTTGAGTGCCGTTCAGGCATCGGTTTTGCGAAGAGGCAGCCGCGGTCATATCGACCGACGAAAGCGGCCGCGCCGCTACGGCCTTTCCCGTGCTCGGGTCGATCGGTCGCACCAGCGTCGGCTTGGCGACGAAATCACTCAGACCTTCGACCGTGTGGATCAGTTTACCGACGGCGCCATGGATAGAGGCGGAACCGCTGGTTACGCGATGAACCTGGCCCTGCATGCTGACCCGGCTGAGCTGCACGTTGAAGGCGTTCTGGGCGTCGCTGACACGGCCCTGTGCAACCACATAGTGGTTATATTTTTCCACGGCGGTCACAGTGAAGTTGTGTGCAACCAAGTAGTCCCGAACTTGGGCAGCCTCGGCTGCGGTCGGTGCAAATTGGGAGCGATACTGCTCGCGCGTGAGAAAACGATGATAATTGGGAGAACCCGGCTGATACATCTGGCGGACCAATTCATCCAGCGCGGTTTTGTTGTGCTGGTTGAGCCAAACGGTCACGGTGATTAGCTTGGAAGGATTTTCCGGACCCAGATTCTGTGGTCCAGCGGCGGGGCGACCGCTCGATTGAGAAAACCCGGAGACCGCCAGCAGAGCGAGCAGGGCGAACAGTGGAACTTGTTTGATACCGATCCACAGCGACTTCCTGACAACCTTCATAAACATCTCCTTTGAAACAGCGTGTTGGCAATAGTTCTTGCGGTTCAAATCGGCGAGCTTCGGAACGGTCGATTTCACCCGCCAGTGCGGGCGATCGCGCTTCGGCGCAAGCTGAATTGAAAACAAATGAGGGTCGTAAGTGTTCTCTTGATACGCGCCGCCAAATCGCGCACGATCAGGGGAGGAAGGGCCCTCGCAATCAGCGGGGCATCGCAACCAAGAGACCACCAATACAGAGCGGAACCATAATTACGCTGTCGGAGTACCCAGTGTCAACAGGCGTTTGCGACGAGGCAAAAAAGTTGCACTGACGAGGCAATAAAATTGCACTAAGGTGACAAACTAGTGACCTTTTAGCGACCTTGGCGGCTTGAAAACGAGCAACCGACTATCGCTTAGTTATTCTGGTTGCTCATTTTCTCCGCGAGCGCGGTCGCGTCGTCGAGCATCTTTTCGATGCGGCGAGCCTGCGCATCCGGAGTTCGGTAGTAGAAAATGCCAAACAGGTGCCCACGGCGGCGAGAGACGGACATGCCATCCCAACCTTCACGGGCGCGTGGATGGTGCGCAAACGCCCGCTGCAAAATCGGTGGCAGTTCGTGTTCCGCCTCCATGACCGCCAGCAGGCGATCCGCAATTTGTTCCGCACGCCGCTCGCGAGCTCCGGCACTCTTCGGTTCGCCGATCCACTTGGCGATGTCATTGCGAGTGCAGTGGTTCAGTTCGTCATACCACCGACGAAGTGAGCGGTCTTCGCTAAGAATGTCTTGGAGCTCATCGGGAATGATTACCGTCCGTTCTTCGCGGTCGAGTTCAATTTGGAAACGAGCAACACAGCCTTCCGCGGCTCGCGCTCCCTTTTGCATCCGCTTGTTGACCAGCAGAATATGGCGTCCCTCCCGGGTGGAAAACAGAGAAGTGCGGAACGCAAATCCATTGACTTCGCCCTTCACTTTGATCTGGCCCCTTATCCCCCAGACCTGTGCGGCATCGAACGGCACGTAGACGATGATCCAATTGAGACGGGAGCGCATGCGCTCCAGCCTCGCTTCAAACCGCTTGGCGACGGGAGCGGGCTTGGCTTTAGAGGTTTTCGGCATGAACGGAAACCGGGCGTCTGCATTCTAATATGAACAGACGAGCGCTATGACATTGCTGGCAAGAGTTAAACTGTAGGAAAAGACATCCGGAGAACCATCGTGATCTGCCCGAAGTGCGGTGAGGACAATGCAGCCACGTTCCGTTTTTGCGGAATGTGCGGCGCTTTGCTCGAAGCTCGGCGACCGGCCGGCGTACCCGTGCCGGACCTGCGGCGGCCTCTCGCCGCGGGAAACGTGACCAAGCCCGCAGACAAACAGGTGCCCCCGATCGCCGGGCCCTCGATGCTGGGCTTGAATCACCCTGGAACCAATCCACCAAGTGCGGGCCAGCCCAGCCCGAATCAGCCTGGCATGGACTCGCTGGGGGAAAATGCTTTCTCGGGCTTGGATTCTTTTTTCGAGCCCGAGCAACCGAAGACCGGCGGATGGCGAATCCTGCTGCTGGTGGTGCTGCTTGCCGCGTTGGGCGGAGCAGGTTGGTGGACGTACACAAATTATCTCGGCGCGGCGCAGGGCCGGAAGCCGGCAGCCGCGGCTCCGAGTGCGGGTGAGACTCCAGCCGAGCCGGTATCGGCCAAACCGGCAGCCACCGATGCGGCTCCAGCACCGGCTGCGGGCTCGTCACAGACAACGGTTCCGTCCGCGGAAGTTTCAGGCAAGGATGCGCCGGAAGGTCACTCGGAGCACGCGAGCGCCGCTTCCGACGTTCCCCGAAAACCCGTGGCCCGAGCGGCAAAGGCAGCGGCTGAAGCAAAGGCGGCGACTCTGGCGAAACGCGAGCCCCGCCGGACCGCGGCCAAGGCTTCGAAATTGCCCGCACCCTCCGCAGCTGACGCAGGGGACGCGGCCTTCCGCAAGGGCGAGGCCTATCTCTACGGGCGGGGCGTGCCAAAAAACTGTGACCAGGCAGTGAAAAATTTAAAGGCGGCTTCGGCCAAATCCAATGCCAAGGCCCGGAGCGCCTTCGGGACCATGTATGCCACCGGCCACTGTGTAGCGCGCGATCTGCCGACATCGTATTCGTGGTTTGCACTGGCTCTGCGGGTGGATCCGAATAATCAGATTCTGGAAAAGGATTTGAGCGCGGTATGGAACCAGATGACGCCGCCGGAACGGCAGATGGCGACAAGAACGAAACAGTGAAAAGAAGATCATCGGGTGATCGGATCATCGGGCCATCGAAAGTCAAAAGCTCTTGATCTTCGATCACCCGATGGCCCGATCACCCGATGACCCGATCTTTCGCTACTCGCCGCTCGGCACCAGATTCAACGCCTTCTTCACCGTGCCGCGCTCGATCATGATTTTTTCCTGCAGCAGCGTGATTGCGTAAATCAACTGCTCGGGACGCGGCGGACAGCCGGGGACATAGATGTCCACGGGGATGACCTGATTCACGCTCTGCACGAGCGCGTAATTATTGAAGACGCCGCCGGAAGTCGCACACGCGCCCATCGAGATAACCCACTTCGGTTCCGGCATCTGCTCCCAGAGCTGGCGAATTACGGGAGCCATTTTTTGCGAAACGCGCCCGGCAATAATCATCAGGTCCGACTGCCTGGGCGACGGCCGGAACACCTCGGCGCCGAAGCGCGCGATATCGAAGCGCGACGCGCCCATTGACATCATTTCAATGGCGCAGCAGGCCAAGCCAAACGTCATTGGCCAGATCGAATTCTTGCGCGTCCAGTTGACGGTCGCGTCGAGCGTGGTCATGACGATGCCTTCGGGCACGCCGTCTCCGAAGACCAGTTCCTTTACTACCTTCTTGCCGTTTTCGATATCAACGTAGGGGCCGAAGCTGAGCTCTTGCGCCATGGGACTATTTTAACCGCAGGGACGCCGAGTGCGCCGAGGAAAGAATTTTCTCGCCTGGGTTCGCGATTCCACTTATTGATCGGGTCTCGAGTGAAATCGGCCGATTGCAACAGTAATCGACCTTGAACCTGAAAAACTCACTGGAATCGGCTAAAATCTTGGTCGAATCCACTCATGCTGCGTGCCTGGCAACGAATGGTACCGAAATCTGCGCCTTGATCGCTGACGTGGGTGTGTGCGGATAGGTGTTTCCGCGACCAAACAGGAGAAATCATGCGCAGGACTCGACGTTGGATCACGTTGGTCGGTTGCCTTTTCGAGATGACAGTATTGGCCCCGGCGCAAACCAGAAAGCCCGGTCTGTGGGCGTTGACCACGACGACGACGTGGCAACAGTCTCCGTTCCCTGCAGGCGTGGGTGATCCCACAGGTGGCGGCCCGCACACCACGCCGGTTTGCGTCACGCAGCAGTATTTCGAAAAGTACGGCGCTATTCTTCCACAAATAAGCGGCTGTCGTTTGACCAACCTCGTCAAGAAGGCCAAGGGCATGACCGCCGACATGGAATGTACTGGAAGGATGAGCGGCAAGGCCAGCCTGGAGTCCTCGTGGAGCGACGACGAGCACGCCACAGGCAAGGTGCACTTCGTCGGATCGATGCAGGTTGGACCGAATAGCAAGCCGATAGAATGGACGACCGCTTCCAGCTCAATCTACAAAGACATGGATTGCGGCTCCGTGAAGCCTTTATCCCCCTTGTCGGATAAGTAAGCCGAGAGGGCGGACACCACGAGAATGGTCCTACGGCGATTTGCTGTCGTAATATCGCCATTTCGCCACAATCGCTGAACACAGCACTCATGAGATGGAATCCAGTTCTGCTCGGCATCCTCCGCGTCTCGGCGGTGAAAAGCCCCTACGGGTTCAGCACAATCTTGCCGAACATCTGGCTTTTCTCCATGTACTCGTGGGCAGTGCGGATCTCCTTCAACGGGAACGTATGGTCGATGACTGGCTTGAGCCGTCCGGCGAACACGTGGCCGAGCACTTCGTGGAGTTCGCTCATCGTGCCCATGTACGACCCCAGCAACGCCAACTGGCGTGAGAACAGAAAGCGCAGATCGAGCTCAACTTTCGGTCCCGTGGTCGCGCCGCAGGTGACAAGCGTGCCTCCGGGCTTGAGCGACCGCACGCTCTCTTCCCAGGTGGCCAGTCCAACGTGCTCGACGACGATGTCGACACCCTCGAAGTTGGTGATCTTGCGGACTTCCTGCGAAATCTTCTGCTGATAGTGATTGATGACAAAATCGGCGCCGAGTTCGCGGGCGCGTTCCATTTTGCGCTCGTCGCCGGCGGTGGCGATCACGCGAGCGTGGAACATTTTTGCGATCTGGATGGCGGCACTCCCAACGCCTGAATTCGCGCCCAGCACCAGCACGGTTTGGCCGGGGCGGATCGCGGCTCGTCCCGTAAGCATGTGCCACGCGGTCAGGAAGACCAGGGGCACGCTGGCGGCTTCGTTGAAGTCGAGCGAATCGGGGATGGGGATGACGTTCACCGCGGGCACCGCAATCAGCTCACAGTTGCCGCCGTCCACGGCGTTGCCGAGCACGGTGAACTGGCGGCACTGGTTTTGCAGGCCGGCAACGCACTTCGCGCAGTGATTACAGAAATGCATGGGCGCGATCAGCACGCGCTGTCCGGGTTTGAGGTCGGTGATGTACTCGCCTACCTCGACGATTTCGCCGGCGGTGTCAGTGCCCAAAATGTGCGGCAGGTTAACGCCGGGCAGACCTTTGCGCACCCAGATGTCGAGGTGGTTCAGAGCGCACGCTCGCACGCGGATGAGCACTTGATCTTTACGCGGCTTCGGATCGGGGACATCTTCATAGGTGAGGACTTCCGGTCCACCGAACTGATGAATGCGAACGGCTTTCATGAGAGGCTCCTGTTCCCAACAATGTGCCAGTGCCAATTTTGGCACGTTAGATGAAATGTACCAAAAGCGGTGTGACTCACGGCACAGAATAAGTCTCCGCTAAACCGTAGAGTGTACATCGCGGGCCGAGGTCTGGAGGGTGTTTCCAGCGGGTACTGGACACGGTCCGCGAAACCGGTGAGTGGCTTCATCAGCCACTGCAGTTCGAGTCTGCCGCCCTCCGTGCAGTCACTCACAAAAATAACCTTGACAGAGGCCACGCTCAGCGAGACCCTATAAATGCGGGCCGTGTTACTAGGCACCCACTGGCGAAACACCAGTAGCCCCGGAGTGATGATCCGGGGCTTTTGATTTTTCGGACCACTCTGCGAAGCTCGACTCGTAGCCAATTCCCAAGTTTGACCTTGCCCGCTCGCCGAACCATAATCATCGACATGGATCTGTACGAGGAAATCGTCCGCCTGCGAAAAGAAGGACGGCGTGGCGCCGTAGCGACCATCGTCAATGCCCGCGGCTCGATTCCCTCGTTCCAGACCGCGAAGATGCTGGTACGGGACGACGGCTCGATCGTCGGCACCATCGGCGGCGGCTGCGTTGAGGCCGAGGTGTGGCAGGCAGCGCGCGAAGTGATGGAATCGGAGAGGCCGCGGACCCTGACGTTCAATCTGAATCAGGATCCCAAGTACGATACCGGCCTGGTGTGCGGCGGAACACTGGAGATTTTTGTGGAGCCGGTTTTGCTTCCAGCAAAGCTTTATGTTTTCGGCGCAGGCCATGTAGCAGCAAGTCTTTACCAAGTTGCGTGTATCGCTGGGTTCGACGTCACTGTGGTGGATGATCGCGAAGCCTATGCGAACCGCGAGCGATTTCCCGACGCGCAGCAAGTCATCGCCGAAGATTTCGACAAGGCCACGGCGCAGCTCACGCCCAGCGAGTCTTCGTACATCGTGATCGTCACCCGCGGGCATCGTGACGATATGCGCATGCTGCGCTGGGCGGTGCAGACTCCGGCGCGCTACATCGGGATGATTGGGTCGAAGCGGAAGACCATCGCCATTTTTAAAGAACTGCAGCAGGAAGGTCTGCCGGCACATTTGTTTGACCGAGTCCACGCCCCAGTCGGGCTCGATATTGGAGCAAGTACGCCGGAAGAGATTGCCGTTTCGATCACAGCGGAGTTGATCGCCAAACGTCGAAACGTGGAGCGTGATCTGCCGCACATGAGTTGGTTCCATCGGCGCGAGCGAGAGTCCGAGGTCGAGCCCAAACCTTAACCGCCGAGACGCAGAGTGCGCCGAGAACTGCGCGGTCAAAAGCTCCCTTGATCAACGGCAAATTCCCTTCCAGCTTTTTCTCCGCGTCCTCGGCGTCTCGGCGGTTATGATTTCCGCATGCCGAAGGAAATCGAAATCAAATTTCGAATCGACAATCTCCCCGCACTAACCCGGGCGCTCAAGCATGCGGGCTTTAAACAGCTCACCCGCTCCACCCACGAAATGAATTTACTCTACGACCTGCCCGGCCAGAAGCTGCGCCAGCGAGGGGAACTGCTGCGGCTGCGCAAGTATGGAGAAACGTGGGTGCTGACCCACAAGGCAAGAAGCAAGGCCGGGCGCCACAAAGTGCGGATTGAACTGGAAACGCGTGTCGAAAGCGGGCAGCGGATGGACGCCATTCTGCGCGCGCTCGGGTTCGCGCCCACATTCCGCTATGAAAAATATCGCGCGGAGTGGAGCGACGACAAGGGCCACGTCGTGCTCGATGAGACTCCGATCGGATGGTTTGGCGAAATCGAAGGGCCGCCGCGGTGGATCGATGGCACAGCCGCAAAGCTGGGCATCAACAGCGCTGCTTACATGACTCAAACCTATGCTGACATTTTCTTCACGTGGAAACAGAAAACGCGCAGCAAGGCCACCGAGATGACGTTTCGGGCGGTGGGTGTCACGAAACCTTAAACCCGGCGAATACAGCGGCGATTGCGCCCGGCAGTCATCCCCAATGCGCTCTGGGCGTGGACCCGAGCACCTTCACCCCAGGACCCTCACCTGGGGGACTTTTGTCCCGATGTAAACGTGGTCCACGGGCCTGCTTTCATATCGCGCAAAAACGGCCGTTCCCAGTCATACTCCGGATGCCGGTCGAGAAAATCCTTTGCCAGAAAATCGGTCCCGCAAGGATGGCCGGCGCGGGCGCGAAGACTCATCTTGCCGGCCATGCTGCTATCGGTGGCCTTGCCTTGTACGGCGCCACCGGGATTGTTTGGTCCCCACTCCCATTCCTTCACTCCTCGCGGCGATGCATCGACGTGACCGCAAAGTGAGCGTTCGTTGGCCTGCTCCTTCTTCTCGTAGCTGTCGGCGTGGTCGGCGAGAAATTGTTCCGCCATTTCCACGTCGATTTTGCCTTTGTTCTGCAGCATCAACTGCTCCCAACGCACGCGCCGCGCATTGGGAGAGGAAGAAAGATCCTTAGTATCAAAGACCGGAGCTTCTTCGGCGAGCACCTTTGCATCCTGCGCGAAATTAGAACTCACGAAGTAGCCATCTTTGGTGCGCCACAAAGGAGTGTTCTTCAGGCCGAGTTCCAGGTAGGCGATTTCGCCACTCTTGCGATCTCCGATGAGCCAATCGTTGGCATAGCCCCCGTTGTTACCCTCCTTGATCAGACGGACATAGTCATCGATCGAATTGGCGTACTGCAGAGCTTTGCGGGAGCGCATGAACTCTGGCTTGCCGTTGGGTTCCCAGCCTTCGAACTGGCTGATGGTGGTTTCGGCGATCATGATGCCATCCGAATTGACGCCAAAGTCGTCGTCGCTTGTAATCACTCCGGGGAAGCCATCCATCAGGATGCGATTGCCGCGCGCCGGAACGATGTCGAACATCATGACCCAGCGCGAACCGGCTACGTAGCCGGTCCAATTGTTGTGCGCGATCACGATCTGGTGGTCCTTGGTCATGCTGCCGGTGGCAATGAAGGCGCTGCAATTGCCGGGTGCAACCAGTTTGGGTGCGTTCATCGCGTGTTCGCGCTTGTTCAGCCAGGGGACGTAGTAGTCGGGAACTTCCTCGAAGGCGTTGAGCGCGACGACGTCATCCACGTCGAGGTTGGTTCCGTGCGCTTTGGCCCCGTCCGCGATTCCCTGCAGTTCCTGCTGGTACTCGGAATCGATGTGCGGCCACAACATCTCGCGGGCGACTTTGCGGAAGAATTCCCAATCCCGCTTGGTTCGATGCGTATCCTCGAACTGAATGGCGTGAAAGGCGTCCTGAATTTCGGGCGCCAGAAGGTACCCATGCTGGAAGCCGATCTCGGACGGCGAACCTTCTAGATGAACGTAAGTCCAGCCGCCCTCCTGGAAACGATAAGCCTTTCGCAGCCGGGGATCGTGGGACGCGTCCTGCCGAGACGAGTTCGAATGCGCAGGCACAGTAAAGATAAGCACCAGGGAAAAGAGCGCGACCACCGCGCTGACACTGCCTGCCCACCTTAGACCGCTTCGAATGCCAAGGTTCCGGACCATGCCACCTCCCAGCGAGATCTGCGTTTCAATGCTTGGAGGATTTTACGCTGAGTGGTTTCCCTTTGACTCTCTCTGCACACTCGGCGTCTCGGCGGTAATTCCTATGGTCAGGCGCCGCAGCACTTTTTATATTTCTTGCCGCTTCCGCAAGGACAAGGATCGTTGCGCCCGACTTTGGCCCCCGAGCGCACCACCTGCTGGACTTGCATATCGCCGGATCCGGCCATGCGCGCCTGTTCCAGTTCCTTTTTCTTCTTGCGCTGGAAGGATTCCTCGATTTCGTCCACCGAGGTAGCGACCTGCCGCGGCGGGCGTCCGTTGCCGCCTCGACCGCCGGTGATGACTGACGGCACGCTGGTTTCGAGTCCCTCGCCGGACGGTACTTCGGGTCCGGCACCCGGCCTCGTTCCCAGGTCCGGCGGACGCTCCATGATCTGCATCAGATACAGGTAGCGGACCGTTTCTTCCTGAAAGCGCTGCATCATCTCTTCGAACATGTCGTAGGACTCGCGCTTGTACTCGACCAGCGGATCGTGCTGTCCGTAGCCGCGCAGGTTGATGCCCTCTTTCAGGTGGTCCATCGAGAGCAGGTGATCTTTCCACTGTCCGTCGATCACGCTCAGCATGATCATGCGCTCGTGATAGCGCATGGCCTCGGCGCCAATCAGCTTCTCTTTCGCGTCATAGCGCTGTTTGAGTTTGTCGAAGATGGCATCGCCCAGTTCCTGGCGATTCATTTCTTCAGGCTTGAGGCCTTCGGCGTAGATGTCGACGCCGAAGCTGGTGAAGATCGCACTTTTCAGGGCTTTGAGGTCCCAGTTGGCGACGTGCTCTTTGGGCGGACAGTGCCGTTCGAGAATGTCGCCGAGAATTCCGGAGACGTAGTCTTCGATGATGAGATCTTTCTGATCGAGGCCTTCCAGCAGGCGGCGGCGCAGGCCGTAAACCGCCGTGCGCTGCTTGTTCATGACGTCGTCATACTCAAGCAGGTGTTTGCGGGCCTCGAAGTTCTGGCCTTCAACTGCTTTCTGCGCGGCCTCGATTCGGCGCGTGATCATGCGCGATTCGATGGGGACGCCTTCTTCCATGCCGAGCCGTTGCAGCAGATTCGAAACCCACTCCTTGGCGAAAATCCGCATCAGGTCGTCTTCCAGCGAAAGATAGAAGCGCGACGAGCCGGGATCGCCCTGGCGGCCGGCGCGTCCGCGGAGCTGGTTGTCAATGCGTCGCGCTTCATGGCGTTCGGTGCCGAAGATGTGTAATCCGCCGGCCTCGATCACTTCGCGATGTTC